>JBHHVM010000331.1:0-4474 GCA_046754265.1 Phycisphaerae bacterium | reverse complement strand
ACCGGTGACGCCAGCCAGGTTCGGTTCTTCTTCAATCAGACTGCGGCGTCGGCTGGACCCCAGTGGGATTTCGACGCCAGCGGGACAGTGACCACCGGAGATTTCTCACAGATTCGGTTCTTCTTTAACAACAATGCTCCGGCCTGTCCGTAAGGCTGGGGGGGGTGACCATCGCGCCCGTCATAGGCGTGGACGACGTTGAGGTTTTGGAAGTCACATCGGCGACGGCCGCGGTTGAGGGGACCGCAGCCGTCGCTGCTATTTGGTCGCCCGGACTTTCATCAAGTCCCTAGAGTCGTTAGGCTCGTGGACTGTCTTGCCGGCCTGGCGTATGCAGGCCCGGCGGGCGGATCGGTTCTGGGAAGTGGTGTAGGAGGCAGTCGATGCAGAAAGCTCTGGTCACCGGGGCGGCGGGTTTCATCGGATCGCACGTGTGCGAAGCGTTACTCGGGCGGGGCTTCGAGGTGATCGGCCTGGATTGCTTGGACGACTTTTACGACCCCGGCGTCAAGCGGGCCAACCTGCGGGCCTGTGGGGACCACGACGGGTTTTCGTTGGTGGAAGGAGACATTCGCGACGCGGCTGTGGTGGCATCGGTATTGCAGGCCGGCGTGGACGTGGTGGTTCATCTGGCTGCCCGGGCTGGGGTCAGGCCCTCGATTGAGAATCCTCTGCTCTATCAGGATGTGAACGTCTGTGGCACTTGCGTGTTGCTGGAGGCGGCCAAAGCTGCGGGGGTGGAACGATTCATCTTTGCCAGCAGCTCCAGCGTCTACGGCAACAATCGGAAGGTACCGTTCAGCGAATCGGACCGAGTGGATTATCCCATTTCGCCCTATGCCGCCAGCAAGAAAGCGGGCGAGCTGCTCTGCCATGCGTACCATCATCTTTTTGAGATGAGTATTACCTGCTTGCGGTTTTTCACCGTCTACGGCGCCCGCCAACGGCCCGACCTGGCCATTCACAAGTTTACGCGGCTGATCGAAGCGGGTCAGGCGATCCCGGTGTTCGGCGACGGCAGCATGAAACGGGACCACACCTACATAGACGACATCGTGGCCGGGGTGATGGCGGCGGTGGAGCGATGTGCAGGGTATCATATCTATAATCTCGGCCACTCACAGCCCGTTGGGTTAAGCGACCTAATCGCAGCCATCGAGGAGGCACTGGGTAAGAAAGCGATGATTCAACGACTGCCGCCGCAACCGGGCGACGTGGAGACGACGTACGCGGACGTATCGTTGGCCCGAAGAGAGCTGGGGTATGAACCCAGCACATCTCTGGCGAGTGGGCTGGAGCGGTTCGTGTCCTGGTTTCGAGCGAGCTAGGTGCGTTGATGCTACCCGCGCGTGTTTAGCGCGAAGGGCCTGGATTGGCCAAGGCGGCAGAACCGCCGGGGTCTTGGGGGCGTATGGTCAGCAAGGGCTTGCTTGTCAGATTCTGCGGGGGTCGCTATAACGCGGCTCGCCCGCTTTGCCTTATCGGACGGCTGGCGGCGGTTGTTTCCTGAGTAAGAGGACCACGATGAAGGTTTTGATCACCGGCGGAGCGGGGTTTGTGGGGTCGCACCTGGCGGAGCGGCATTTGGCGGCAGGCGACGAGGTCATTGCCCTGGACAATTTGAGCACGGGCAGTCTGCGCAACCTGGCGAACGTCGAGGGCCAGGCCGGGTTCCGGCTGGTGGTCGATGACGTTCGCAATACCGAGACGACGCACCTGCTGGTCGAACAATGTGACAGGGTCTATCACCTGGCGGCGGCTGTGGGTGTGCAACTCATTGTGGAACGCCCGGTGCACACCATCGAGACCAACATTCATGGGAGCGAAGTGGTCCTGAATGTGGCCAACAAGTTCCGCAAGAGAATCCTCATCGCTTCGACCAGCGAGGTCTACGGCAAGAGCGAAAAAGTGCCCTTTCGCGAGGAAGACGATACCGTGTTCGGATCGACGCGGTTCTCGCGATGGTCCTACGCCTGCTCGAAGGCCATCGACGAGTTTTTGGGCCTGGCCTATTATGAGCAGTATGATTTGCCCGTCGTGGTGGTCCGGCTGTTCAACACGGTGGGGCCTCGTCAAACGGGCCAGTATGGCATGGTCATTCCGCGTTTCGTCGAGCGGGCGCTCAATAACGCGCCCCTCCAAATCTACGGCACCGGCAAGCAACAGCGCTGCTTCGGTTACGTGGGGGACGTGGTGGGTTGTTTGATGGATCTGATGGCTTGCGATGACGCCCCGGGTCGGGTTTACAACATTGGAGCCCAGGAAGAAATCTCCATCGAAGCGTTGGCCGACAAAATTATCGAGATGACCGGCAGCAAGAGCGAGAAGCAGTTCCTGACCTACGAACAAGCCTATGGCCGGGCGTTTGACGACATGATGCGACGCGTGCCCTGTTTGGATCGCATCAAAGAGACCGTGGGGTACGCGCCCAAGACCGGCTTGACCGAAATCCTGGCGGCGGTGATTGCCGAGAAGCGCCAGTTGTTGGCGGGAGGCGGGTAGGCGAGCGTCCTGCGTCCGGTTTTTCTTGTCCGGGCAACCGCGAAGCGTGTCCCGCGCTGCCGGGTCTCCTTGTTCTTTTTCTTCGAGTATTTCAATTCCCTCGCTTTACTTGTGATGTCGTTGTCCGGGCCCATTATGCCCGGCCAGACACTCTTACGGGTTCTTGGGAGGTCCGATGGAGCGACGGCCAACGTGGCATCGCCCAGGGCCCGGGGAAGGGGCTGTTGCGTTGAATGCCGAGCATCAAGGAGGATTCGGGGTGGTCAGGCTGGTATGAATCAAGCCGGGCGTGCCGCTGGTCCGACAAACTATGGGACGGTAGGCCCGGAGTCGGAAGGGCGATGGTGGTGGTCTGGCCGTTCGGCCCGGGCGGAGATCGGGGCGGAATCACAGAACCGCAGGCTTGATCCGGGCGTATCCTAGTCACCGGCCCGTGCGTTCGGGGCTGAATGGGGACCGACGCGGAAGGACGCCAAACCTGGGCGGGTACGGGTGATGCATCGGCGTGTTTTTGGGAAACACCGTTCATGAATGCGCAATCTCGGCGACCCACTCATCGGCACCGCGAGATTCTGTGGTGGCCCGAGAAGCGGAGATTGGTCTTCCTGGGGCAGTCGCCGACCGCACAGTTTTGGGACAGAGAGTGGCAGACGTCTGACTGGCAACGCCGGATTCGACGTACCAGAAAGACTTCATACTGGCGCAGGATCTTCGCAAGATACATCCCGCAGCGGGATGCGAGAATACTCGAGGCAGGATGTGCGGACGGGCATTTGGTCGATGCCCTGAATTACTGGGGATATCGAGCCGTCGGCGTCGATTTCGGCGAAGAGACCGTCAAGGCTGTTCAAGAGCACGCTCCGGATTTGGATATTCGATGGGGTGACGTCACCAACCTCGAGTTTGACGATGCCTCGTTCGACGCCTATTTCTCAGGTGGTTTGATTGAGCACTTCTGGGATGGGTTTGAGCGTCTCGCTCGCGAGATGCACCGCGTGCTTCGTCCCGGCGGGCGTTCGTTGGTCACCTTCCCGTCGGTTTCAAGACTTGACAAAGTCAAGGCGGGCGTGTCGGGCTATCGAAAGTTCTCTGGAGAGGCTGAACCTGATGATTTCTATCAATTCGGCCTGGACCCGACGACGGTGCGAGAGACCTTTGCGTCGTTGGGCTTTGCGTGCTTGGCGATTCACCGTCGCCAAGGTCTACTCGGTATGGAGCGAGTCCTCCCCGGATTCCGAAGGCTCCATGCGGCGATGTCCAGCCTGAGCGAGAAAAACGTCCTGCTTCGGGCCGGGCAGTCGCTGACGACAAGAGCCTTGGCGCCCCTTTCTGGTCATAGTGTACTCCTGGTTCTTCACAAGAGGTGACCAAACCGTTGAGGCCCGTTAGGCTCTTGAGCATGGGGCCACACGATTGAGTTGATGCCATGGCCCGCACCGCCAAGACCGGCACGGTACCCGGCCAAACGACGCGGCAAGGGTTTGAATCTGTCAGTTGCCAGGCTGCGGTTTGCGAGTTTGCGGAAACCTGAATGTCCAACGCCGGTCGGATTACGCGCAACACGCTTGCGAACTGGGTGGGCACAGCCAGCTCCGTGGGTGTGCTGTTTTTGCTTACTCCTTATGTGTTGCACGCGTTGGGCACAGAGCGATTCGGCATTTACCTCATCGGCAGGCAAGTTCTCATTTTCGGTAGCCTGTTGACCCTGGGCATGCGATCGGCCGTCAATCGATTCGTGACCCAGAGCATTGTCCGGCGCGATCACGCCCAGCTTAACACGACGCTATCGACTATGTTCCTGTTTTACGTGTCGATGGGGGTGATCGGATGCGCCGGGTGCATCGTTTTCGGCCTGATGGCCCCCGGCTTTTTCCGAATTGACGAGCGCTTGGTCACCGAGGCGATCGTTCTGTTCGTGGCCTTGGGGCTTGGTTTTTTTCTTTATCTGGGCACATTCGTCTACGACGCCGTT
>JBHHVM010000330.1:0-4475 GCA_046754265.1 Phycisphaerae bacterium | reverse complement strand
GGGCCGATCGAAAAGTACCGGTGCGCGGGCGGCCACCACGTCGCGATGATCTGCATCCAGGGTGGCGGAAGGGCCGGCCAAAACCACCTGGGTGGCGGACGCAGCCGCGGTTTCGGAAGCGGGTAGCTCCAGGACCTGCATGCGGGCCAATTCGACCGGCGGTGTTTTGGGCGTTGCGTTGCAGGTGCGGGCGAAAAACGACGAGGCGATGCCGGGCCTGCGTTCGTGGCCCAAGTCCTGGAAGACGGCGAAAGTCAGGTCGAACCCGTGGCGGCTGTACCACTTGGCGGCCGCTTTGGACTCCTCCCGGCAAATCTTGAAATCGTTTTGGGTGTAGAAGATGCCCACCTTGCAGTCGCGATACTTGACCACCTGTTGGGGGTCGAGAATCTGCTCGGTGAAGTTGGACTGTTTGACGGCGATGCAACTGAAACGCCGGGGGTGCTGGTTGATCATGTAGTGGGCGATGTAGCCGCCGTAGGACCAACTGGTGGCCAAGACGGCGTTGGGATCGATGCTGCACAGGTGCTCCAACTCGTCCATGACCGCCAAGATGCGACGCTCGTCCTTTTTGAGCGACGCGGTCATCCCCCGAAGGGGTACGGGGCTGGTGATGTCGGGCGTGGACAATTCGGGGGCGCAAACCAGGTAACCGTAGCGATCAGCCTCTTGCTGCCATTCGCGAATCTGGTAACTAGCGTTGTCAAAGGGTTTCATGCCGTGGAAGGTCATCACCAACGGCAGGCTGTGCCCGGCGGCGGCTTCTGCGTCGTAGCCTTCCGGCACGTACAGCCAATAACCGGCCCCGGTGGTGGGTTCGATCAGGTGGAGTTTTTGCCCCCGGCCCGGCTTCTGGCCGACGGCACAGCCGACCGACGTGCTGACCATGACACCCAAGGCCAGGTACACCAAGCCCATTCGGGTCGACGTTGGGCGCGGCCTGGTGCTAGTCGCTCTTGGAAGCTTTGGACGCGGTTTGGGCAGGGTTGGCCCGGCTGGCGGCTCAAAGCGTCGGCGGATTGTCGGGTTGCTCGGCATAGGGTGCTAATACATCAGGGGTCAAACCCAAAAAGGGTAAGGCCCGGGCGTCGGCGCCGCGGTCGCGAGGCGATCCGCTGCACGTGCGTCCAGGGCTCGCTTCCGAGTTTTCAGGTGGCGATTGTCGCCCCGATCGTCAGGGCATCTATACGGCAGCAACCCGGGAGCAGCCAAGCCACCCCTCAACCATACTATACAGGCCTATCGGATGCCGACCGCCCAAACATCCATACGCACTGCAACGGGTTGGGTTGCACGCGTCCTGCTGGCAGGAATCAAGTACCGGTGTAGGGCACCAGGGCGAGGAAACGAGCGTGTTTGATGGCCGCCTGCACGTCGGATTGTTCGCGGGCGGTCGTGCCGGCGCGTTTGCGGCTCATGACCTTGGCACTGGAAGTCATGACCTTGCGGAGCAACTCCACCTCCCGGTAGGACACTATGGGACCTCGCCAGTCCTTTTTCCCGCGTTCCGGAAAACGCCGCTGCCCCCGTGACCGCTTTTCTTTCTTTTTCTTAGCCATAACTACCTGTTCTAGAAACCACAACTTAAAACCACAAAGCACCCTCAGCGGGCGATTCTATGCGGCTACGAGCCGACCCTTCATGCCGCGCCCGGACCCACGACCCGAGCGAACTCGTCCGGTGACACTGTTTCCGACTGGTCCAACAACATAACGGGGATGCCGTCCCGAATGGGATAGCGTCGCCGCGTTTGGGGATCGGACGAGTACAACCAGTCCCCATGATGGACCAGAGGGGTTTTGCTCTGGGGGCAGACCAGCAATTGGAGCAACTCCGCGTCGATGTTGGCCATCCCGGTAGGCCCCGTCCCCGGCGGGCCTTCTTCCTGAAGGCACGATCCGCCCAGGGTTGAAGTCGGGAGTATAGCAGCCCGCCACGGGGGCGACAAGTGGGTGGAAACAGGGCCTGACCGGTGGGATTCGCCCGGACGCATGACGGATGGGGCCCAGCCCATCGCAGGGGCCCGGAGGCCGGCTCGATGCCTGGGGCTGCGGCAGCGATTGGCTGGGCCCCCTGATTGACGGGCGGGTCAGCCCGGGCTCCAATGAGCGTAGGAACGCGACCATGAAGAAAAAACTGCTAACCAGCCAATCGCCCGCGGAAGAAACCTGGCGGGTTTTCCGCATCATGAGTGAGTTTGTCGAGGGGTTCGAGGTGCTGTCCTCCCAGCCGCCGGCCGTCTCGGTGTTCGGGTCGTCGCGGACTCCCCCGGACCACCCGTCGTACCAACTGGCCGAGGAGATGGCCCGGCGTCTGGTGGCCAAGGGTTTTGCGGTGATTACCGGCGGGGGCCCCGGCATCATGGAGGCGGCCAACAAAGGCGCGTTTGAAGCCGGTGGAACCAGCATAGGCCTGAACATCTTCCTGCCGCAGGAGCAGGAAGCCAATCCCTATCAGACGGTGTCGTTGGAGTTTCGCTACTTTTTTTGCCGCAAGGTGATGTTCGTCAAGTACGCCACCGCCTTTGTTTGCTTCCCAGGCGGGTTCGGCACGATGGACGAATTCTTCGAGTCCATGACGCTCATTCAGACGGAAAAGAGCCCGCGCTTCCCGGTGATCCTGATTGGGTGCGATTTCTGGAACCCACTGGTGGACTGGATGCGCGAGCACCAGCTAAACAATTCCGAATACATTTCAGCCTCGGACCTGGACCTGTTTCAGATTACCGACGACGTGGCCTGGGTGGCGGACCACTTGGCCGATTCGTACCGGACGTTGCTCGAAGAACGCGAGGCTGAGGAATCCCGGCAGGAACAGGCGGGGCAGCCCGATGTCACCGCCGAAGGCACCACGACCGGCAAAAGCCCGTTGCCGCGCCCAAGACCGGGGACTTACGAGGATCTGCACCCCTGAAACACTTGGCTGGCGCGCGCCCTTCGCGGCCCGGCGAGATGCAACGGATCCCTCCGGGCCGAGATGGCGCCAAGGTTGGAGCAGTCAGTCAGCCTTGACCGTGATCTTCCTGGGTTGAGCGGCGGGCGTCTTGGTCAGGGTGACGGTCAGCACCCCGTCAGCCATGGTGGCTTGGATGTTGTCGGTGTCCACTTCTTCGGGCATGGCGAAGGACCGTGACACCCGGCCATAACGCCGCTCGCGAAGGTGAAACGTCTCGTCCTGCTGCTGCTGATCAGACCTGACCTCACCCGAAATGGTCAGCACACCATTTTCGAAGGTGACCTCCACGGCGTCCCTGCTGAAGCCGGGAAGATCGGCCTGGACCACGTAGCGGTCGTCCTCTTCCCGTACGTCGACTCGGAAGCCGTTGGGGCCGGCGAGACCGGCATCGGACGCGCCCAAGGATCGGGTCAATGACTCAAGTTCCTGGAAAGGGTCCCAGCTAAACAGAGAGTTGTTGGGTTGGATGAATCGACCGGGTAACATTTTGGCACCTCCTGGACCGATCGGTCGGTCCGCATGGGGTCTGGTTTTTCCAATACCGTCACCCATCCAGGAGCAGTCGGCGTGCCAGCCGAGCGATTCCAACGTAAAGTGCTGTGGTTATTGACGTTATGGTGATTTTCCGTCCCAGCACAATAACGCCTGGTCCTGTCACGCTGACATGCTTCGGGTGGCCATGTGGCACGTAACTTGTTAAATATCAGGAACTTATGAGCTGCCATGCCGAAACGGCGGGGTTATTCACAGATATGATGACCGAAAACGGGTGCCTCCGAGTTTCGCTTGGGGCGTCGAGGCGCATGGCCTGCCGATGAGCGATGCGCCGAGCGTTACGTTTTTGATGGGCTGTACCGGCTGTGGCAAGGGCGCGGTCGGGCGGGCATTGGCTGAGTCGATCGGGGCGGAGATCATCAGCGTCGATTCGATGAAGGTCTTTCGGCACCTGGACATCGGGACAGCCAAGCCCAGCGCCGAGGCTCGCCGGCGGGTGCCGCATCATTTGATTGATGTGGTCGAGCCCTGGGAGGATTTCTCGGTGGCGTCGTTCCTGGACTTGGCCGAGGCCGCCATCGCGGATGCGGCCCGGCGGGGATGTCCCATTCTAGCGGTCGGGGGGACGGCGTTGTACATCAAGGCGTTGAGCGAGGGCATGTTCGATGGGCCGGCCGCGGACCCGGAGCTGCGCAGCAAGTTGATGGACCGGGCCCAACGCGAGGGGCTGGGGGTGTTGCACGCGGAATTAAGTGCGGTGGACGCTCAGGCTGGGGAACGGATACATCCGAACGACCTGCGGCGTATCGTGCGGGCGCTGGAAGTGTTCGAGCTGACCGGACAACCCATCAGCACGCTGCAAACCCAGTGGGATCAACAGCGCACGGTGAGGCCCTGCGCCTGGATCGGGCTGCGGCGCGACCGGGAGGATCAGAATCGGCGGACCAACGCCCGGGTCAAGCGGATGATGGAACTGGGACTGGTCGAGGAGGTGACCCGGTTGCTGGATTTGAGTCAGCCGCTGA
>JBHHVM010000329.1:0-4477 GCA_046754265.1 Phycisphaerae bacterium | reverse complement strand
GGCCCAGGTTGTTGCCGCTGTTCTTGCCCGTCAGCGAATCGACGCTGTTGGGCCGTAGTTTTCCATGTCGCGTTGCCTCTTCCAACCCCCAGGCAATGGCTTCCTCCATCTCGATCTGGTTGACCGCCACCGGGCAATGGATATCAAACGTCGGCATGCCGGTGTCCTGGCAAATGGCCCCTTCATCTTTGACGGCCAGGTCGATGTTTTGGCCGATGACTTCCAGGGCCTGGGCGGAACGGGTGCCGGCCTGTTCGTCGCCCATGGCTTTTTTGAGCGCCGCCCTCACGTCGGCGGGCAGATTGGTCGACGTCTCCACGATCAGTTCCAACATCGAGTTGCGAAAGTTTTTCATAGCTGTCACCTCAAGCGTGCTGGGTCCAAACGATCAACCCCCACATTCTAGTGCCTTGAGCAGATTCTGCGACCGGGCCCCGGCGCTGCCCGGGGTGCTGAATCGGCGGCCCGTGCGAACCGTGCGGGCCCACCATGAGCCTTGGCTGGGCGGGAGTCGCGGGACATACCAGACCAGGGGCTCTACAATGGGTCCAAGAGAGGAGGCCCTATGCCGCTGGATCAGTTTGGCCGCCAGATCAACTACCTGCGCATTTCGGTGACCGATCACTGCAACCTGCGGTGTTTGTACTGCATGCCGGTCAAGGACCTGACCTTTGCGCCGCGGGAGCAACTGCTGACGCCCGAGGAAATCGGCACCGTGGCCCAGGCGGCTGCCCGCGTCGGATTCCGGAAGGTGCGCTTGACCGGCGGCGAGCCGACGCTGCGGACGGACCTGGTGGAGATCGTGCGGCAAATCGCATCGGTCGAGGGCATCGACGACCTGGGGATGACCACCAACGCCATCCTGTTGCCCGGTCTGGCCGCTGATTTGGCCCAGGCGGGCTTGAAGCGGATCAACGTCCATGTGGACACGCTGAACCCCGAACGTCTCAAGCGGCTGATGCGCTTCGGCACGGCCGAACAGATTCAAGCGGGGATCGACGCAGCCGAGGCGGCCGGACTCAAGCCTATCAAGATCAACGCGGTGGTTGCCCGCGACCACAACGATGCGGACGTGGTGGATTTGGCCCGGTTGACGTTGGACAAGCCTTGGGACGTTCGTTTCATCGAGTTGATGCCCTTTGGCCGGGGTGAGTGTGCCACCTTCTCGTTGGCCCAATATGTCCCCTCGGCTGAGACCCGGCAGCGAATCACCGAGGCACTGGGCCCATTGGAATCGATACCCGCGACCAACCCGTCGGATGAAGCCCGCTATTTCAAGTTGGAGGGCGCTGTCGGTCTGTTGGGGTTCATTTCGCCGGTCAGCGAGCCCTATTGCGACGACTGCAACCGGATGAGGCTGACCGCCGACGGGCGGTTTCATCTTTGCCTGCTCAATGACGACGAATTGGACGTCAAGACGGCGCTTCGCAACGGCGGCGGCGTCGAGGCGGTGACCGATATCCTGCTCCGGGCTGTGGCCGGCAAGCCCACCGGGCATCGTCTGGCCGAGGGGATATCGCCCGAAGAGCGGCGAATGTTCCAGATCGGGGGCTAGCCAACCGAGCATACCGCAAGCGGATCCCCCGCGAGCGTCTAGTTCGACTCTGCCTCGGCCAGCAGTTCCTGCATCTCGCTTTCGGCGTGGGTGTCGCCGGTTCGTTGGGTGGCTTGGACCCCGATGCGCAGCACGTCCCGTGCTTCCGGCGCTTTGCCCAGCCCCAGCAGCAATCGGCCCTGGTGGTAGTAGCCGGCGCTGTAGTCGGGGTCGATCTCGGTAACCTTCCGGAATTGGGCCAGGGCGGCGTCCTTGCAATCCTCCTTGGCCAACTGCATGGCCAGCCCAAAATTCAGAAACACGTCATCCGGCTCACTCGCCAGGAGCTTTTCCAGTTGTTCGCGCGTGGGCATAATCATTCCCTTAATGGGCCAACCGTCCCTTTTGTCCTCGTCCACGAAGATTCCGCACTATCGGCACACCGGCCAGTGAGTCTTACCCGCGGCAACGCTTTCGTACTACTAACCGAGTTTATTGTCTTTTGCAAAAGTCATACGCGGGCCAGCATCCCTGACGAGCGGCGCGGTCTGGCGCAGTTGGGTTGGTTTCTCGACTCGACCTGCGCTCGGTTCCCGGTGCGTTGGGCCGATGACCTGACTTGCTCGGTTGATGAGATGAACCTGGCTGAATCCGACAGCCCGATTCCCGGCGGCTGCACGCTTGCGGCTGGGAAGCCGATTTTGCTACGATGTGTAGCGTCAAGGTGACAGGCGCGAAGCGCGTTCCAACGTGCTTCGGGCCGGGGAAGATCTGAATACCCCGCGTCCCGTAGGGATCTCGAACGTGTTACGCAATCAACCGGATGGCTCTGCCTGCCCAGCACCCGCGCCGTGTGGGAGGACCGTCACGCGTTCTGCGACATTCCTTGGAACGTGGGCCTTTGTTCCACTGGTGTTTTGTGCCCCCCAGGCGTGGTCGCAGACCAGCTTCCTGGACAACGGCGTCATCCGAATCGGCGTAGACCTCGCCCGGGGAGGGGCAATCCACTATCTGAGCGAGTCTGGTTCCTCCAACAGTGTGATCAACGTCTACGACCTCGGGCGCTACGTGCAACAGTCGTATTATTCCGGGCCTCAGCCCTACATACCGCCCGGCGCCACGGTGAATCCGTCGTGGATAGACATTGGCTGGAATCCGGTCCAAGCCGGGGATTCATTCAATTTCCCGTCACAGGTGCTGAACTCAAGCAACGATGGAACCACACTGTATGTCAAATGCACGCCGAAGCAGTGGGCGCTGAACAACTGGGACAGCCAATGCACCATGGAAACATGGATCACATTGGATGCGAATCGCGCCCAGGTTCGGTGCCGACTGGTCAACAACCGGTCGGACACAACACAGTACCCCGCGCGTGGCCAGGAGCAGCCGGCCATCTACACGGTCGGAACACTGCACAGGCTGTTTACCTACAGTGGGGCGGCTCCGTTTACGGGTGAGGCTCCAACCCAGATCATCAACAGCGGACCGCCGTGGGCGGCTTGGCTCAGCACCGAGCATTGGTCTGCACTGGTCAACGACCAGAATTGGGGGTTGGGCGTGTTCCATGCAGGCGCGCTGGCAGAAAACGGTGGTTTCGCGGGCACGCCGGGCGCCGGTGGCCCCCTGAACGCCGCTACGGGGTACATTTCACCGGGATACATTGACATCCTCGATCACGATATCGTCTACGAGTATGAATACACGCTCATCCTCGGGGACCTGTTCAACGACATTCGCAGTTACGCCTATGCAAATGCGCCGAACCCGCGTCCTAATTACGTCTTCCGCCAGAACCGCCGGCATTGTTATCACGCCAACCTGACTGACCAGAGGCCGCCCTACACCGGGTATTGGCCTCTGACGCTGGATCAGAATGACCCACAGGTCGTCGGTCCGTGGAGCCTATGGGATAGCGCCGACGTGCCGCGGATTTTCATTCGTGCCGCCCACCACACCCAACCAGGCCAGGGCGAGGTTTTCTTCGCGGGAATGGACGGGGTTTTTACGGCCAGTAAGCGCGTAGCCTTTGCGATCATACCCGACGGCCAGGTTCACACTTATCAGGTCGATCTTTCCGCCAACGCCCTGTACACGGGTGCGATCACGCGCCTGCGCTTCGATCCCATCCAGGTGCGCAACCCAGGTGACAGCGTGGATCTGTATTCCATCGGCGTGATCGCCAACGACTGCAACGGCAACGGCATCGACGACGCGGTGGAGATCATCGGCGGCGGTGATTACGACGCTGACGGTGACGTGGACGGGTCCGACTTCAACGGCTTTGCCGGGGCTCTGGCAGGTCCGGGCGACCCGCCACCCGACACCCAATGCGCACCGCTGTTGCTCGGCGCGTTTGACGGCAACAGCGACGGCGACATCGACCTGCCCGACTTCGCCGCTTTTCAACGCGCATTTGGTGGGCCGTAGGAACCTCGTCTCGCTGCTACCAGATGCGTTCAACACGTGCCCGACGCGATCGCAATGGGCGACGGCCCCGGGCAGCGCTGTTTCCTCGTGCCTACCCCGCCCCGTCCAGCAACTACCCTGTGATTTCCTCATCCACCCCCGCGGGGCGGGCAGTTTATTCCCAGACCCAGGCCGTGGCCGGTCACCGGCGATGACGTTGACCGGTATGGCGGCCATCACCTAGAATCGGGTAGGGCAAGGAAGAACCTTCGCCGGGTCGGGCCCTGGGAGGCCTTATTCATGGACCAAGTCAAATTCTGGTCGCGGGTCGGACAGTGGTTTCGCCCTGCGGGTCACGGCCAAAGGCGGTCGGCAGGGCTTGGGCCCCTGGGCAGCGACGCCCTGATGGGGGACGGCGACCAAACCGGCGCCGAGCATCCGCTTCGGTCGGGGCTGGTGTTTTCTTCCAAGCGGCGTCAGCGAGAAGAGGCCATCGAGAAGCTCCAGGCGGGTTTTCTGCAAGTGGCTAGCCTG
>JBHHVM010000328.1:0-4479 GCA_046754265.1 Phycisphaerae bacterium | reverse complement strand
CCGATCTCCTGTGGCAACGCATCGAAGGGGACTCCGCAACCGGCGCGAGCCGACCGGATCTCACCGCTATCGGCGGACTGGCCGAGGTTCGACAGGTCCTGGCCGACCGAGAACCGACCTACCGCGCCTTGGCCGACCTGGTGCTGGACACGCAAGGCCAATCCATCGACCAGATCGTCGAGGTGTGTAGTCCCAACAAGTCGTAGGTCAAGCCGCTCAAGGGTGCAGCATCTCACCGATCTATCAGGCTGGTCCCCGGCGGGCTTGAATGAACGAGCGAATAGCCAGAATGACAAAGAGGATGCAGGCCAAGGTCATGGCCAGTTGCATGCTGATTTCCAGGCAGGTCCGGGTGCGGTCGCCGCTAGAATAAGCCAGGGCGCCCGGGATGCCGCGATAGCCGGCCACGACAGCGCCCGCTAGCGCGATGAGCACGGCGCCGTGCATGGCGTGCATCCGGGCCCGATCGCTGCTGCCGGCTGCTGCCACCCCCAGAATGATGACGCCCAGGCCGAACAGGTCCGGGATCATGGCGGTGACACTGTTTGTCTCGGCGGCCACGTAGCCCACGCGCCCGATCAACAACAGGATCAATCCAAAGATGATGCTCAAACGCGGCATGGCAATTCAACCCCCGAGTTCGACTTTAGCATGTTTTCAGCGAGCCGCGAGCTTTCCCGGCGCGTCGGGACGCTGGCGTTCGTCCGCCAAGAACGCGGCTCTCACTCAGGAGGTTATAGCGGGCGGATCCCAAAACGCCAGCCGAGGGCCGTCCCTCCACTGGCCACCGCCAGGGATTCCCCGCGTCCAAAGAGCACGCTGACCGTAGACCGGCACGCCCAAGCCAGCCATGGGCTGCGCTGTCAAAGTGGCACCTGCATTAAGCAGATGGTAGAATCCGTGGCTTGCCAGTCTTGTGAACCGAACAGGAGTCAACGTCAAGACCCATGAAAACTTTCGTCGTCTATTACCGCTACACTCGCCCGGGCGAGAAGAAGCCCGCCAACGTAACGCATTACAGGATCCAGGCCAACGACCGTCGAGAGGCCGAACGCCTAATGCAGGACGCCACCGCCCCGGGTGTGCAGATTCTTGGCATCAAACAGGTCTGACCCGCCCACCGTCTGAACCAGACCCCCTTGGCAACTCGCCAAACACTTTGGCGGTGCGCTGCGTCAACAGTCGGGCAGCCTGGCCGGCATCTTTGGGCGGGGCTTGCGCTGAATCGCAGACCGCATAACACCCAGCCAACGCCTGGTGACACGCATCGGCATCGGGACCGAATCGGCCGGCGATGGCTATGATACGAACGCCGGCCCGCTTGGCCCGCTCAGCCACCGCACCGACCAGTTTGCCCATGACCGACTGCCCATCCAAGCAGCCTTCACCGGTCACCACCAGGTCAGCCCCAGCCAAGTGCTGGTCCAAGCCCACCAGGTCCAGGATCGTTTCGGCCCCCGACCGCAACCTGGCCCCGGCGAACGCGTAAAGCCCAGCCGAAAGACCGCCGGCAGCCCCCGCCCTGGAAAGGTTGGCCACGTGCGCGTCCAAGTCCCGCCGCATGAGCCTGGCCAAATGTCGCAGGTTTCGCTCCAACCGTGCCACGGCCTTGGCATCGGCGCCCTTCTGAGGCCCAAACGTCGCAGCCGCCCCGTCCGGGCCGCACAGCGGGTTGTTCACGTCGCACAGCACGCTGAGCTTGCGGTCGCGGACCAGCGGGTGCAGGCCTCGCACCTCAATGCGGTCGATGCGTTTCAGATCTCCGCCGCCCGTAGGTTGACTCAGCGTGGCACCGCCTGCATCGGCAAACCTAACACCCAGCGCCTGGCCTGCACCGCAGCCTCCGTCCACCGTCGCACTGCCGCCAGCCCCGATCAGGACCGCCTCGACGTCCTGCCGCAAGGCGTGGTCGATAAGCTGCCCGGTGCCAAAGGTTGTGGACTTTAGCGGGTCGTACCGCTCCGGCTCGAGCAGCCCGAGCCCCGAGGCGGCGGCCATCTCGATGACCGCGGCCCGGGCTGGCCTGTCGCTATCAACGCCAACCACCGATGCGGGCAACTCGGCGATCAAATAGCGGGCTTGCACCGGATCCCCGAGGGGGCCCATGATCTCGGCAACCTGCCACGTGCCGCCGCAGGCCAGGTTCACCGCCTCCGTCGTGCCTTCGCCACCATCCGCCACCGCCAAGATGCAAATCCGGTCCCCGGCCCACGCCTGGTCGATGCCCATTGCGACCGCCCGACCCGCCTGGAGCGATGTCAGGGTTCCCTTAAAACTGTCCATCGCAATGACGATCTTCATGCCTTGTGCCGCCCATCCGGAAGGGTGATCTCACAGCATCCTACTCGGAATCCCCAACCTTCGACCAAACAACAAAAACGGGCCGCGACCTATCCGGTCGCGACCCGCTGGGTGTTTCGAGTCAAAAGTCGAAGCGTCCGCCTACGATAGCCGGGTGCGGGCAGCGGTCTCGATCATCACCCGGAGCAAATCCTGGAGGTTGGCCAGACGCTGCTCGGGGCCGTTGCACTTGTCCGCCGCTGCCTTCTGCCCCTTGGAGCAGCAGTCCGATGTGGTTTTGGCTGCAGCGTCCTTTGACTTGCAGCAACCCGACGCCAGCTTAGCGCAGGCTGCGGACGCTTTGGCACAGGCCTTGATGCACTCAGCCGTACACTTGTCGGTGCATTTCTTCGAGCAGGCCGATGCAGTCTTGGCGCCACAACCGGTCTTGGCGTCGGCCGATGCCTTGGCGGTCTTCGAGCAGCAACCGCTCAACGCAGATACCACCGACGCAATAGCACCCTTGGACTTCGAGCAACCGCTCTTGCCGTCTGTTGAGGCCGCCACGGTCTTGGCGGCTTTCGAGCAGCAACCGCCGGCCACAATGCCCGACGCCACGGTGCCCTTGCCTTTCGAGTCAGACTTGGAAGCGACTGCCGCAGACTGACACCCTGCTTTCTTGGCTACGGGGGCTGCTTTCTTGCTGCAGCAACCGGACTTGGCGTCCCCGGCCGCGACGGCAGCGCCTTTGGCACACCCTTTGGGGGTGCCGGCCACGGTTGAAGCCTTCTTCGAGCAACAGCCGCTACTATCCTTGGCCGAGGCGACCGCAGCCTTGGCTTTCGGGCAACCGCCCTTCTTGGCCTTACCCGAAGCGACGGTGGCGTTGGACTTGGAACAGCCCCCAGCCCCGGACGCGACGGTCGCTTTGGACTTCGAGCAGCCTGACCCCGACTTGGGGCAACCCGAGGCCGCTGGTGCAGCCCCGTCGCCTGCCCCGTCGGCCTTGACCAACGTCGCGGCATTGGGATTCGAGGCCGCCAGGTTCATGACCGCCTGTCGCACCGCATCGGCGGCGGACTTGGCCTTATCCGGGCCGTCAAAGTCCACGCCCGCCAGGCGATAGACCATTTTGGCGGACTTGGCGGCCGCGAGCTTGGCAGCAGACTTGGGGCAGCCCACGCATTGACCGTCCACCACGTACTGCACCGACATCATCTTGCGGGCGTGGTTTTCCAGCAGGTCCGCCAACGCGTCACTGGCCCGTTGCTTGCACTCATAGGTTTTGCCGTCGACCAGATACGCGACCTTGTCGGCATCTCCAGCCTTCTCCACCGCGGTCTTAAAACACTGGGTCTTGGTCTGGCCCACCACGTAGGTCATGCGGGGTATGTCGCCCAAGACCTTGTCCACCATCGACGCCAGCTTTTCGGGGCAAACGCCCGGGGCTTCGCCCGTCTTCGATGTAGCCTTACTGCAACCGGCGCTGGTGGCGGTACACTTGCCTTTGGACTTGGCACAACATTTGCGGACATCCTCGGCCCGGGCGGAACCGGACAAGACCAGGGCCGATATCACGGCCAGGCACATTAGCTTTTTCATGGACAGGCTCCTCCAGGGCGTACAAAAAACGAGACTCAACGAATCTCCGAATTGCCGATCAAAGAGGCGACGCACGCCCCTTCGTATTGCTTGCGATGCTCCGGCATCGAATCGTTCGCCAGCCGGACCCTTCAAGGTTGGCCGACGGGATTCAGGGTTACCCGCATTATACAGAATCACAGGCCGGTTAAGCCAATTCCGCCGTTTCAGGATTGTAACACAAGATCGGTTGGCCGCCGGCGCGTTGGGGCCGATTTCATGGCCGATTGTCCCAATAAAACGCGGACGAGCCGTCAAATCGGCCCGTCCGCGATCTCGGCACTTGTCAGAAAATGTCGCCCGACGACCCAGTACGACTAACCACCCGGGGCTGGGTCCAGCATTTCCCGTTTGTTCTCCGTCTCCTTAAACTCGTCCGCCTCGGGCAGCGGGTCTTTTTGGGCGTCGATGACCGGCCATTCGTCGGTGTACTTGGTATTGATCTCCACGTAATCAGACCACTTATCCGGCAATTCGTCTTCGGGGAAGATGGCTTGCGTGGGATCCCGGAAGTGCATGTCGGCGATTTCGTCGGCAAGGGGCGGAGCCTGGGGCGGG
>JBHHVM010000327.1:0-4485 GCA_046754265.1 Phycisphaerae bacterium | reverse complement strand
CGAGCCAAAACGGCAGGTCAACCCCGGCGCGCCGGGGCTCGCGCGGAACAACGACCTGCTCTACGTTCTTGTGCCCGCCGATTCTGTCATGCACCCCTTTGCCCGTGGTGGTCGATCCGCGTCCAGGTTAACAACGCCGGCAGCAACAGCAGGTCCGCCGCCAGCGTGCCCAGCATGGTAAAACCCACCAACCCGCCGAAGTAGGCGGTGGGCAAGAATTGCGAAAGGGTCAGCACCCAGAATCCTCCAGCAATGACTACTGTGGTAAACAAACACGCCCGGCCCACGCTGCTGCTGGTGGCGGACACCGCCTCGATCGGGCTGCCGGTGCGGGCCAATTCCTCCCGGTAACGCCACACGTAATGAATGGTGTCATCCACGGCGATGCCCATCGTCACCGCCAGCATCATGCCGGTGGTCATATTCACCGGAATGCCCGTCCAACCCATGGCCCCCAGGCAAAACAGCACAGGTAGCAAGTTGGGGACCATGGCCACCGCCGCCACCTTCCACGACCGAAACACCAGGGCCATCACCACAAACACGGCCGGCACCGTCAGGCCCAGCGACCGATACTGATCCCGCACCAACCCAGCCACCAATCCCGCATAGAACGGATACAACCCGGTGACTTCAACCTCGAAACCTGGCCCGAACACAGCCACTGCCATCTGCCGAACGTCGTCGGCCAGGGCCAGCTTCTGCTGAACCGAGACGCCCTCGGTCACCCGCAGATTCATCCGCATGGCTGTGCCCGACGCGTCCAGAAAATTGCGAACCGAATCTTGACCGAACAGGCGGCGGGCCAGGGTCAGACGTTGACGCAGATCCGCGTCGGTGGTCGGCAGCGCGTCGGTCACCAGCGTGGTCAGGTCCGCCAAAGTCATGGCCTTGCGAACCGGGGCGTGCTTCTCGACGATCGCATCGCCCAATAGCCGAGCCTTATGCAGATTCTCCGGGCAGGCTATGGGCGTGCCCGCCTTGGATCGAATGACGATCTCCATCGACCCCACCGGCGAGAGATGCCGCTCGATGAATCGGTAGCTTTGCCTGACTTGGCTGTGCGGTCTGAAATTCTTGACAAAATCGCTCTCGAAACCAAGTCGGCCCAGTGCCGCCGCCGACAGCAGGCCCAGGGCCCCAAAAAGCAGGACAACCGTGAAACGGCGCCGCACCGCCCACAGCCCCGTGCGGGACAACAGCCCCGGCAGGCGCAGGCGCCGTCCGGTTGTGGACTGATGACTGGCCCCGGTCAGCCACACCGAGCCCGCCAACGCACCGGCCAACGAAATCAACAACCCCACCACGATCAACACGCCAAAGACGCGAACCGGTGTGATCTGAGAAATACACACCGAGCCAAACCCGGCGGCTGTGGTCAACACGACCGCGCTGCATGGCGCCCAGAGCCGCCCCAGCGTCTTTCGGGCCCGGTCGCGGGATGACGCGTCCGGACACCGATCAGCCGTCTCCTCGCCGGCGACCGCCAGGTGAACGCATCCCGCCACAGCCAATACCGCCACCAGAATGACCACCATCTGCGTGATCAGCGAGGTTGGAAAATCGGCGGTCACCGCCAACCCCAGGGCGCACAGCGTGGACGACAACCCCACCCCCATGGCAAAGAGCATGGGCCCGGGGCGCCGAAAGACGACCCAAAGCGTCAGGCCTATCAACGCGAAGGCCGTCGTGCAAAAGACCAGCAGGTCCCGGTCCACATAGTCGTACATGTCCATGAGCGTCACGTACGGGCCCGCCAGGATGATCCGGGTATCGGGGTGCGCCCGACGGGCGTCCGAAACGATCTCGCGCAGTTGTGCCACGGTCTGTCTTCGGTTCGTCGCCCCCTGGTCCTCCCCTCGCATCTGTAGAAGAATGGCTGCGGTGCGACCGTCTGAGCTGAGCAGGTTGCCCGCGATGAGCCGGTGCCGGGTCAGGCGCTGTCCCGCCAACCGCAGCAGCCAGGGCGGCAGCGTGGTGATCGCATCGGCCCGCTGCACGGCTTGCAGGGATCGGGCCCGGTCCAGCAACCCGTTGGTGATGGCGGTGGAACCCTGCGAAAGGGCGTCATCGGTCTGCACGGCGATCAGGGCGACTTCGTTGCTGGTAAACGTCTCCATGAAGTGACGAAACCGGCGATAGGACGCATCGCCGCTGGCCACGAAGGCTTCCAACCGATAGTCCTGCCGCAATCCCCTTCCAAGCAGCAGCCAGCCCGACGCCAGCGTGAGTGCGGCGACCAGGGCCAGAACTTTTCGATGGTGACGCACCCACCAATCCGCCATGGCCCCATGCTACGCGACCGCCCCGGCGATTTATAGAGGTTCAATGAATACGTTGACCCGGCTAAACGTCGGGCCACATGTGCTCGGGCATGACCATGGGCTTGCCTTCTCGATCGACGCAGGCCAGCGTCGTCGTCGCTTCACAGCAGGTTAGCCCATCGCGGTCTATCTGGTAGGCGTGGTCCACCCGGGTTCGGGTGATGCGGGTGACCCAGGTGCGGACGGTCACCACGTCGTCATAGCGAATCGGCTGCCGGTAAACGCACATACACTTGTAGACCACAAAAAAGACACCCTGGGCCTCCAAGTCACGATAGCGCGTGCCGCGATCGCGCAACAGATGCGTGCGGACCTCTTCGAAGTATTCCCAGTATTTGGCGTGGTGCAACAGGCCCATGGCGTCGCACTCGGCGTAGCGCACGCGAATTTGGGCCTCGTACGGGTCGGTCGAGGCCAATGACTCCTGCTGTCGCTTGTTCACGGATCGCTACCCTGACGCCAGCGTGACCTGCATGGTGATTTGCTTGCCCTGGCGATCGACCACCAATTCAACCACGTCACCTGGCTTCTTGTCGCCGGTGACACTCAAGTACCCAGCCAAGTCGTCGATCGCCCGACCGTCCAACCGAATGATGCGGTCACCAGCCTGCACGCCAGCCTTTTCGGCAGGCCCGTTCGGGGCCGTGCGCCCGACCAAAATGCCCGCAGACGCCCCCTCGTCCGATATGTCGGGCCAAATACCCATCACCGCCCGGACGACGGCACCGCCCAAACTCGCCCGGCCAGCCACATACCTGTACGTCGGGGCTTGATCCTTGTCAATCAGCTCCCGGGCCATCAGGTACATCATCTCCACCACCCGGACCGCGTCGGCTTCGTTGATCTTCTCGGTGTCGTCGGTGGGTCGATGATAGTCGTCGTGCAAACCGGTGAAAAAATGCACCGCGGGAATACCCTCGCTGTAGAACGACGCGTCATCGCTCCGGCCCGAACCCGCCCGGTGGGGGTTGGTTTTCAGGCCCACGTCGGAGGCGCAGCGCTCAATCAGTTCGTCAAAATGTTCGGCCGTTCCCGTGCCATAGACAGACACCAAGTTCGATCCCTCGGGCATTCGGCCAATCATGTCCACGTTCAGCAGGGCCACGATTTTGTCCAGCCCCACGGTGGGCTGCTCCACGAATCGCCGGCTGCCGTGCAGGCCCAACTCTTCGCCGGTAAAGGCGATCAGCAACACACTGCGGTTCAACCCCGGCCATCGACTCAGCGCCTTGCCCAGCTCGATCAGGGCGGCCGTCCCCGAAGCGTTGTCGTCGGCGCCATTATGGACCTGCCGCTTAGCCCGGTCCGGGTTGCCGAACATCGATTGTGGAACGGACGTGCCCAAGTGGTCATAGTGGGCGCCGATGGCCACGAACTCGTCGGCGTTGCGCCCTTTTCCGCGAATCATGCCGACCACGTTCTTAGACGCCTCCACCCGGCGCTCCAGACCGGCCTGGCCGCTGGCCCGCAGGTTGGGCATCAAAGTAGAGCATTGTTCCGGCGTGTCGGCGTCTAGCTTCTCTTGCAACTCGTCGAGAGAATCCAACCGGGCCCGATCCAGCAGCGTCTCAGCCAGGGCCCGGGTGATGTGAAAGGCCGGCAAACCGTAGTCTTGGCCCGGGCCAAACAGTGGAAACAGCCGGTCGCTGCCGCCCGAGGTCGGCTTGCGATTGACGATCAGCACGGCTGACGCCCCATGTTCGACGGCTTCCTCGACCTTGTGGTCGAAATGGGCCAGCGCACTGAACCCGCCCCCAGCCCCGAAAGCGGGCGGCTCCCGGCGCAGCATCAACACCACCTTGCCGCGGACATCGATCCCCGCGTAATCGTCGTAGGACCGATCGGCGTTGACCAATCCATACCCCACAAAAGCCAGTTCACCGTCAAACGCTTCGTCGCTCGACCAGGCAAACGGCCTATAGTCCTCGTCCACCTCGACACCCTCCAGGCCTGCACCTTCCAAGGCCAGTCGAGTCTGATCGGTGGTCTCCACGCCCATGGGAATGTCCACTCGAGCAAAAAAAGTGCCTTCCTCACCGGCCGGCTCAATGCCCGCAGCCGAAAACTGATCGGCGATGTACTTGGCCGACCTCGCAATGCCCGGCGTGCCCACGCCCCGTCCGCCGATCTCGTCGCTGGCCAGGAACTCAATGTGCGAAAG
>JBHHVM010000326.1:0-4504 GCA_046754265.1 Phycisphaerae bacterium | reverse complement strand
CCCGGTGAAACCACCCTCGAAGTGACCGATGAGGGCGGCACCGTGGTCTTCTCGGCGGGGCCGTTGACCGCCGGGGCGACGTTGCACGTCTTCGACGTGCCCGTGTGCTCGACGGGTTGCTACGCCGTTACTATCTTCGACGCCTTCGGCGACGGCATCTGCTGCGGCTTCGGCAACGGCAGCTACTCGGTGTTCTTCAACGGCACCTTGGTGGGCTCGGGCGGTGAGTTCGGCGATTCCGAGACGGTCTCCGATATCGGCGGGTGCGTCTCGCCGTTCCTCGGGGCCTGCTGCATGGGCTGCGATTGTCTGGTCACCACCGAGACCTGCTGCCTGTTCGCCGGCGGGACGTTCAACGGCGGCGGGACCACCTGCAGCGCCGGCTTGTGTACCATCCCACTGGCTGTGACCTGCCCAATGGACATGACCGTCGAATGCGACGGTGCGGGCAACACGACCGAACTCCAGGCCTGGCTGGCCGGCGCAACCGCCAGTGGCGGCTGTGGCGCGGTGACCCTCACCAACGACTTCGCCGGCATTCCCGTCGCCTATTGCGGCGCGACCGGTTCGGTGACCGTCACTTGGACCGCGACCGACGAGGTCGGGCAGGTTGCCATGTGCACCACCAGCTTCACCATCGTGGATACCGTAACGCCGACCGTGAATTGCTCGGCCACGCCGGTCGCAGCACGTTCCGAAGACGACGATGACCACGATAACCTGCTCATCGGGTTCGATGCGTCCGACGTCTGCGGTGAGTTGGCTTGTGGCGCGGTGGGTATATCGGCAGTCATCGATACTGGATGCGGCATGATTCCGGTGGTCGACGGTCAGATCCTTGAAGTCGAGTGTGAAATGCACGACGGGCGCAGCCGCAGCCCCGACGATTCCGACTGCGAGGCTGAGTGGCAGTTCGGGCTTCTGGAGATCGAAGCCCCCATGGCGACATTGATCGTGACCTCCACGGACGTGTGCGGGAACACCGGAACTTGCACGATAGACCTGTGCCAGTACGGCGCCCTCAGGGCCGGTGACAATGACCCCGTGACGAAGGTAAAGCCGTCGGCCCAGGGAAACTTGTCCATCTCAGTCGGGCAACGTCGGTAAGGCTCACGGATACGTTTTAGAGTAAGTTCCACATGCGGGAGCCGGGAACGCAACTGCGGTCCCGGCTCCCGCTCTATTTGCCGGGCACGTGATGGGCGTTGGGGCAAGGACGAATCGGCTGTCACACCCCAACCGCAGCGATCACGACTCGGCGTAGCAGCCGAGATTCACAGGTACCGAAGTTCGGGGCGGCGGGCGGCCGCTGGCACCGAAGCACCGATTCGGATATCCTTCAGCCCTCGGCCAACAAACCCTTGGAGCCGCGCACCGTGGCAATTTCCAGGCGGTTTCGGCAGCGCCGGGGTCGGAGATGGGCCATGACCAACCGGTCGGACAGTTCATTCTTCAAGACCGTCACCAGCACCTCCATGCTCGAGGGGTTGAAAGACCCGGGCAACAAGACGATCTGGCAGGATTTCGTGGAGCGCTACCGTCCCATGGTCGAGCGTTACGCCTGCCGCATGGGCCTGGGCCTGGCCGACGCCCAGGACGCCGCCCAGCAAACCCTGATCGCATTCTGCAGCGCCTATCAGCAGGGCAAATACGAGCGGGAAAAGGGCCGGCTGCGCGTGTGGCTGTTCGGCATCGCCCGCAATCAGATCCGCAACCTGGCCCGGAAACGGGCCCGCCAGGAGGTTCAGGCCGCCCAGCATCAAAGTCAGACGGACTTCTTCGCCCGCCTCAGCGACGACAACCAACTGGAACAGGCCTGGGAGGCTGAATGGCGCGACGCCCTCCTTCGGCAATGTCTCGAGGAGGTCCGCCAGGAATTCGACGCCAAGACGCTGGACGCTTTCGAGCTATTCGCCTGGAAAGGCATGCCAGCCCAGGAAGTCGGCCAGCACTTGGATATGACGCCCAATGCCGTGTTCATCTGCAAGCACCGGGTGATGAAGCGCATCCGCGAACTGCTGCCCAAAATGGAGGAGATCTGGTAAAGGCCCGATTCTCGCCCGCGACCCTTATCGGGCCGCCGCGAAAAAAACGCCCGGCCGTGAAAGATTGGCCCAACTTGGAGCGAATGTCCCCTGTCACCAGAACAGGAGGATCCGACCATGTTGACCCGAAAGGCGCGATCTCAGGCCAAGCAGACGGCCAAGCCCGATGGCCCGCCGTCCGAGTTGGTGGTACGGCTCAAGGAGCGTCACCTACGCTGGACCTCACTGGAGGAAGTTGTTAACTATATACGTGACAACGAGTTACGTGGGTATTGCCGTATCCGCTTCGATTTTTCGAGGGTCAACGAGCTGATCGGGCCTTGGGGTGTCCACTTTGCGATCCTGATTCGCCTGGAGCACCAAGCCGGCGTTCCGGTCATGGTATCGGGGCTGACGGGTCAGCCGGCCGATTTGGCCCGGCTGTTCCGCAGCTCACCGCACGTGCGGGCTCTGCTCACCGGGCATGGGCCCCGCCCGGGCGACGAAGGGACGGATCGACAGGCTGCCTGATCGGGCCCTAGCCACAGTATTATGGGAGCATCATGGTCACCGACCAACGGTCAAGCTGCCCCTCCGAGGACCGCTTGGCCGGCTACATGTTGGGTCTATGTGCCCAAGACGAAGCGGACGCCCTGCGCGCCCACTTGGATCAGTGCCTGGATTGCCGCACCTGGGTCGATCAAGGCTCAGACGACGATGGACTGCTGGACAGCCTGCGGAGCGTTCTGGACGTCGAGGAACGCAGCGGCACCCGAATCGGTTCAGACTCTCACGCCGAATCCGACGACTCAGGCATGGTGGCCATTCACCCCGAATCGGGTAAGCCGATCATCGAGGGCTACGATATCCTCGAAGAGCTGGGCCGGGGCGGCATGGGCGTGGTCTACCTGGCCGATCAAAAATCCACCAAACGCCAGGTGGCCCTGAAAGTCCTGCTGGAAGGGCCCTTCGCCTCACCCCAATCCAGACGGCGATTCGAGCGCGAAGTCGAATTGGCCGCTCAGCTTGACCACCCCAACATCGTGACCGTTCTGGAAAGCGGCATCGCCAGCGGGCGCTACTACTGCGCCATGCGCTACGTTCGAGGCAAACGCCTGGACCACTTTGCCCAGGACCAAGGCCTGCGCTTGGGCGAGCGACTGCAACTGATGGGACGCGTGTGCCGGGCCGTCAAACACGCCCACGACCGCGGCATCATTCACCGCGACTTGAAACCCTCGAACATCCTGGTCGATGAACTGGGCCATCCCCACGTGCTGGACTTCGGCCTGGCCAAACTCAGCGAGCAGGAGGACTCCAGCCACGATGCCCTCACCCAGCTTTCGGTGTCAGGTCAAGTCATGGGCACCTTGCCCTATATGTCTCCCGAACAAACCAGCGGTGACCATCACGACATCGACATTCGCAGCGACGTCTACGCCCTGGGGGTTCTGCTGTTCCAATTGCTGACCGGCCGATTCCCCTACAAGGTCACGGGGCGGGCCGCCGACGTGTTCCGCAACATCGTCGAAGCCCCGCCCAAGAAGCCGTCCACACTCCGGGCTGATATCGACGACGAGGTCGAAACCATCGCCCTCAAAGCCCTGGCCAAGGACCGCGAACGCCGCTACCAGACCGCCGGCGCCCTGGCTGAGGACCTCGAGCGCTACTTGGCCCACCTGCCCATCGAGGCCAAGCGCGACAGCAGTTGGTACGTCACCCGCAAGCTGCTGCGCCGACACCGCGTGCCGGTCGGGGCAGTCCTTGTATTTTTGGCGATTGCCCTGGTCGGCTCAGCCCTGGTCATCGCCCAACGGGCCCGCCTCTCCGAAGCCCGGGCGGTCGAACTGGTGGCCGTCAGCAGCGACGACCGCCAGGCCTTCGACCACGCTTATCAGGACGCCGGTCAAGGGGTCAAAAGTCGTGCCGCCCAGGTGGCCGCACGCTACGTGTTTTCCAAGGTCCACACCGAGCGGCGCAACGGTGCCCGGGCTGCCTATCGGTTGAGCCCCGATGCATTCTGGAAGTCCGTCGACGGCGGCCCGCTCTGGCAAAACGGCGAGTGGCTCGAAGTGGTCACCGCCCTGGAGGACGCCTCCAAGATCCCGCCGACGTCCCCCTTGCTGGACGCCGATTCGATGCGCTCGCGGACGCCGCGCCAACGATACGTTGCCTTCTGTCTGGCCGGTCAATTGGCCGGCGATGTACCCGATGATCTATTCGCACAGGCTGCCAAAACCCTGACACAAAACCCGTCCGATCCCGGGACCGTCCTGGCTGCGTCTTGGGCGGCCCGGCAGCACCAACAGGAATTGACCCTCGCCACCACCGATAGCGTGTTTCTCGACAAGTTGACCAAGCAGGTGTTCGTGCGGGTGCCGGGCTCGGACGCCTTTGAGATGGGCGCAGCCGCCGATGACCCCGACGCGCTGGACGACGAACGGCCGTTAGCAGCACCGGCCCCGGTCAATCCGTATTGG
>JBHHVM010000325.1:0-4514 GCA_046754265.1 Phycisphaerae bacterium | reverse complement strand
AGTTGACCGGCACCTCGTCGAGGTAGGCCAGGCGATGGCGGTTGATGACGTCGCCTTGCTCTATTTCGGTCAGCTTGTCCCACTTGCGATGGGGCTGGTTCTCGATATCGCGGACCACATGACCGGCCTGGTCCATGCCGAGCTGGCCGATTTCCAGGGCGCTACGCAATTCTTCGATCGGCCTGGCCCGACCTTTGTAGGGTTGGCCGTTTTCGTCCTGCCAGTCGAAGGCATCGTCGTACCAACTGTTGAACAGTTGCAGGAAGATCCACTGGGTCCAGCGGTAATAGCCGGGTTCGCAGGTGGCCAGTTCACGATTCCAGTCGTAGCTCAAGCCCAGCATCTTGAGCTGGCGGCGATAGGTGTCGGTGTTTTGCCGCGTGGTCTCAGCCGGGTGGACGCCGGTCTCGATGGCGTGTTGCTCGGCAGGCAGCCCGAAGGCGTCATAGCCCATGGGGTGCAGCACGTTGAAGCCGTTCATCCGCTTGTAGCGACTGTAGATGTCAGTCGCACAGTAGCCCAGCGGGTGCCCCACGTGGAGGCCCGAGCCTGACGGATAGGGAAACATGTCCAGCACGTAACATTTGGGCTTGGCGGCGTCGAAATCCGGGTCGCCGGGGTTGGCGACGGCGAAGGTCGTGCGGTCGGCCCAGTGCTGCTGCCACTTGGCTTCGATGGCGGTGAAGTCGTAGATGCCGGGGGCTTTGTCGGGCGCGTGCTCCGCCATTGAGGTCTGCTCCGTTGAGCGACGCGGCTCCACCGGTTAAAAACCGGTGCCACACCGTCGGTCCGGATCCCTGGTTAGCTGCCCGTTCCGCACCGAATCGAGCGCCGGGCGTAGCACAGCACTGTACCGCCGAGACGGATGGCAATCAAACCTGGATGAGCGTGTGGCCGGTGTGGGTGGGCCTGCCCGTGGGAGAATCCGCCCGCGGTTCGATCAGCCGCCGACGTTGATCGTCACGGGGGCGGACAAGGGCCCGGAGCCGGTCGGGGTTTGGGCCTGGCACTGGTAGGTGATGGTCGGTAGCCCGGGGGGGACGACGACCGACGCGATGCCGGAGCCGTCCTGAATGATCTCAGCCCCGCCGGTCGTGGAGGAGAATGCAAACGACAGGGCAGGCGTTGCGGACGGTCTGGTTACTTGGCACGACAGGAATATGGTCTGCCCCACAGAGGGTGCGGTGTTGTCGATGAACAGGCTGACCTCGGGCCCACCCGAATCCGACCCGCCATCGGTGCTCGCGTCCGGATCGCCGCCGTCGGTGGACGTGTCCCCCCCATTGGTGGAAGTATCACCGCCGTTGGTCGAGGTGTCCTCCCCGCCGGTGGACGGGTCATCCACGCCGTCGGTGCTCGCCCCGCCGTTGCTCGGATCGGGTTCGTTGCCGGTCTGGCCCTGGTTGCCGGGGCTGCCGGTCGTGCCGCCGCCGGTGCCGAGGCCACCCTGATTCACCGGCACAGCCGTTGGGTTTGTCCCCGTTCCCGAGAAACAGCCCGCCAGCCCCCAAACCGCAACGCACAACCCCAAGAACACACAACCGACCGGTCGCACCATTTGATTCACTCCCTAAAGAGGGTCCTTGCCCAACCGATCAAATCTACGGGCGCACCAACCGCCGGGCAACCGCCGAGCGATCGAACGTCGCATCCCAGAGGCCGATCAATCGGCGAATTCGCTCGGAGAAGCCCCGATTTCAACGATGCTGCACGCCAGAATGGGTTCCAGGCCGATGGCTTGGGCCTGGGCGATCAGCTCGTCACTCTCGGCTCCGGGGTTGATGAAGTACTCAGCCGGTTTGACCCGGGCCACCGCGTCCAGGACGCCGATACCCACGGCCGGCGGCAGGTATTGGGTGACCCGGTCGATTTTTTCGGGAATGTCGTCCAGCGCGGCATACACCTCGAGCCCTTCTATTTGCCCGCCCTTGGGATTGACCGGATAGACTCGCCACCCTTGCCGCAGGTAGGCCCGGACGGCTTTGTTGCTGTATTTGCCTCGGTCAGCCGAGGCGCCCAACACAGCCACGGTCTTGGTTTCCACGTCAGGTCGCCTCCTTCTTACATTCGGGCATGACCGGTTGGCTGTCGGGCCAACCCTGCGGATCGTTCAGCCAGCCGACCAGGTCAGCCAGGTAAGCCTCGGTGTCCGCGTCGAACTCCAACGTGTGGCGAGAGTTGTCATAAAGGGTGATGCGCCGGCCAGGCCAAGTCATCTCCCGCACGAAATCGCGGGTCTGGTCGTTGTCGATGATCTTCTCGTCGGCGGCCAGCATCAGGTGCAGGGGCACGGGGCGGGCCTGGGGCAGGCGGCGGATGATCTTGTCCATCCGTCGCGAAGCCAGAAAGAACCCGGCTGTGGCCTGGTGAATCTGCAAGTCATCTTGCCGCAAGAACTCCAACCATTTGGGATTCCTTGTGAACAGCTCCGGGTTGTTCAGCGGAATGTCGTAGTGCCTTCCGGGGTTGGACACCATGGACCACCCGATGCGGAACTTTTCGGCGGCTGAGACGTCGATGATGGGGAACAAGCCCGGCGTCACCAGAATCAACCCGCTGATGCCGCGGTCATCGGCGGCGTGCATGGCGGCTGCCAGCTTTCCTCCCCAACTGACGCCCAGCACGACATGCTCAGTCAGACCGCTACGCCGGGCCAGCTCATCCAGGCAGGTCCGAGCGTCGGCCAACAACTGATCGGCGGAATCGGCATGACCTCGGTCCTGCTGGTTTCGGCCTGAACCGCGGCGGTCCGGCTGAAGCACGGCGTAACCCGCGTCGCACAACGCAGCCGCCGATTGTTCGTACCAACGGGCGTGGGATTGGATGCCGTGAAAATACAACACCCCGCCCCGACAGCGCGACGGCTGCCAATACCGCCCGTAGGCCGCGTATCCGTCGGGGAGTCGAATTGTGATTTCTTCGTAGGGCACCGTGGGGGGCATGGTAGCGTGCCGGGCCTCCACCGTCACCCATCGAATCAGACTGGTCACCGGGCGCCTGGTCAGCCTACAATCGCCCCCGCAGGGAGGCCACGCCATGACCGACGCACAGCAACTGAAGCGAGTTCTTCGACAGCACCTTCAGAGTGAGCGCCAGCTAGGCCTCAAAGAAGTCCCACTCACCGCGCCGTCGCCGTCGATTCGACCGGCGGCCGCAGCGAATCCCCAATCCCGGGCCCCCGTAAAAACCGAACGACTCGCCGTGCTCGATCGAGAACAAGTGCGCGACTGCGTCCAATGCCCGCTCTGCAAAACGCGAACTCATACGGTTTTCGGTCAGGGCCATGCCGACGCCCGGTTAGTATTTGTGGGCGAGGCACCCGGCTTTCATGAGGACCGCCAAGGCCAGGCCTTTGTGGGCAAGGCGGGCGACTTGCTGACCCGGATGATCGTGGCCATGCATCTCTCGCGCGAGGACGTGTTCATCTGCAACGTGCTCAAATGCAGACCGCCCAACAACCGCGACCCAGCCCCCGACGAGATCGCGGCTTGCAGCCCGTACCTTTTGCAGCAATTGGCCATCATCGGTCCGGAGGTGATCGTTGCCCTGGGGGCACCGGCTGCGCGAACCTTGCTCAACACCAGCGATTCGATAGGCCGGCTTCGAGGCCGGTTTCACGATTTCTACATCGACGGGCCGATGGCGGGCGACCCCATTCCGTTGATGCCCACCTATCACCCCGCATACTTGCTGCGCAGCCCGCACGAAAAAGCCAAGGCCTGGTCCGACCTACAGCAGGTCATGGCCAAGTTGGGGCTGACAAGCTGATTCCCGCCAGCCAACGCCGCATCAGGGCCCCCGCTGACGGGCTCCAGGCCGAGCCCTGGCGGGCACAGTAAAATCTTCACTTTCCCTTGAATTTTCAGCGATTTGCCGATAATATCGCGGGTAGGGTATCAGCACATCAAAAACCAAAGTTTGTCGTGTGACCCGTTCACTCAGGGGGATCGGTCCAACAGGCCCGGCGGCCGAAGGAGTCCTTTATGAAGACCCGTTTGTTGAATCTGCGTGCGCTAATGGCGGCTATGCTGGCGCTGGCCATTGGCTTGGGGTATTGGGGATTTGCCGGCGGGTGTACCCCGTCCAGCGGCGGTGGCGGAGGAGGCACGGGTGGAAGCCAAACGGCTGAGCCCAGTGGCGGGTCGGCCGAAGAACCCGGCGGTGAAGGCGGGACGACCGAGCCCGGAGGCGACAGCAGCACCGAAAACCTGGCGGTCAGCGAGTCCACTTGCGTGCCGCTCGATGACCAAGCCGGTGGATTCGAGATCAAGGTAGAGGGGGTCTCCAAAGGGGGCAAACAGTTGTCGTATACCCGGCGCTTCATCACCACCGTGGGCGATGCAAGCTTTCGCGTGGAGACGGAGGTGATGGCCGACGGTGAGTTGGTCATGATGACAGTGACTTCCGCCGATGGGACAAGCGTCGAGAGCACCATCGAGTATGGCCCGGCGGTGACCGATGAAGAATCTCTCTCGGAATTTGTTCTTGAGGACGGAATGCTCACCGGCACGGTC
>JBHHVM010000324.1:0-4537 GCA_046754265.1 Phycisphaerae bacterium | reverse complement strand
GTGCAGCGGGTTCAGGGATAGATCCGGCATGGGATTAGTGCCACCTTACGGCACGAACAGCCTGCGTGGGCCTCGACGCGCGTTCAAGACGTAACTGACTGGGCCCGCCCGTCCAACGCGGCTTTGAGAACCTGGTCGATGTTCTGGACGTAGATGAATTCAATCTGCTCGCGAATGTCTGAGGGGACATCGACCAGGTCATTCTGGTTGCGTTTGGGCAGGATGACTCGGCGCAGGCCTGCACGGTGGGCAGCCAGGATTTTTTCCTTGATGCCCCCCACCGCCAGGACCCGGCCTCTCAGGGTGATCTCGCCCGTCATCCCGGTTGCGGGGTCGACGGCCTGGTCGGTGAGCAGGGACACCAGGGCCGTGAGCATGGCCACTCCGGCTGAGGGGCCGTCTTTGGGAATGGCCCCGGCTGGAACGTGAATGTGGTAATCGTTTTGGACCACCTTGGCCGGGTCGATTCCCCAGCGCGGGCCCTTGCTGCGAACGATGGTGTAGGCGGCTTGGATGCTCTCGCGCATGACGTCGCCGAGTTGACCGGTGAGGTTGAGGTTACCGTGGCCCGGCATAAGCGAGGCTTCGACGAAGAGGATTTCGCCACCGACGGGGGTATAGGCCAGGCCGGTGACCACGCCGGGAATCGATTTGCGGTCGGCTGATTGCGGTTCGAAATCGACGGGGCCCAAGTCGGTCAGCAGCGACCGGGCGGTCACCCTGGCCGAGCGCCGCTGCTTGCGCACGACGGCGGCCGCCCGGGCCCGGCAGATGGCCCCCAAGGTGCGCTCCAGGTTACGGACACCGGCTTCGCGAGTATAGCCGGTGATGATCTTCTCGATGGCTCGGTCGTCGAATTTGATCTGTTTGGGTTTGAGACCATTGGCATCTATCTGCCGCGGGATCAAATAGCGCTTGGCGATGTGCATCTTCTCGCGCATTGTGTAGCCGGGCAGTTCGATGATTTCCATGCGGTCAAGCAGGGCGTATGGAACCGGGTCCAGATAGTTGGCGGTGGCGATGAACATGACCCGGCTTAGATCGAAGGGCACGTCCAGGTAATGATCGGTAAAGCTGCTGTTCTGGGCGGGGTCCAGAACCTCGAGCAGGGCTGAGGCCGGGTCGCCGCGAAAATCCTGCCCGATCTTATCGACTTCGTCGAGCATGAAGAGCGGATTGTTCGAGCCGGCTTTACGCAACTCCTGGATGATGCGCCCGGGCATAGCCCCGATGTAGGTGCGGCGATGCCCTCGGATGTCGGCTTCATCGCGCACGCCGCCCAGGGCGATGCGGATGAACTTTCGCCCCAGGGCCCGGGCGATACTTTGCCCCAGCGAGGTCTTGCCCACGCCAGGGGGACCAGCGAAACAGAGGATCGGTCCGGGGCTGTCGGGTTTGAGTTGTCGCACGGCCAGGAATTCGAGGATTCTTCGTTTGACCTTGTCCAACCCGTAGTGGTCCCGGTTGAGAATCTTCTCAGCCCGAACGATGTCATTGGAGACCGGTGTGCTGTGCGACCAGGGCAAATCGCACAACCATTCGACGTAATCCTGGCTGACGGAGAATTCGGGAGACGCCTGCGGAATCGAGGCCAGCCGGTCCAACTCGCGGCGGGCCTCGGCTTCGACTTTCTCGGGCATTTTGGCGGCGACGACTTTTTCCTCGAGCTTGGTCAGCAGGTCGGAACGGGCATCGTTCTGGCCCAGCTCGGTTTGGATGGCCTTGAGCTGTTCGCGAAGGAAATAGTCGCGCTGGGTCTTGGCCATGCGCGAGCGGACGTCGGTCTGAAGTTTCTTGGCCAGTTCCAGGACTTCAACCTGTTCGGCGATCGTGGCGTAGACTTTTTGAAGGCGCTGGGCTACGTCCAGGGTCTCAAGGAGTTCCTGTTTGTAAATCAGCCCGAGTGAAAGATTGGCGGCCACAAAATCGGCCAGGCCGCCGGGGGTCTTGATGTTGTCCAGCACGATGCGGGCCTCTTCGGGCACGCTGTCGGACATTTCGATGATGGTGTGGGCTGCATGTCGAACGCTGTGGACCAGGGCGTCGATGCGCGTATCGCGTTCGTTGGGATCGTCGTGCCGGTTGATGCGGGCTTCAAGGTACGGCGTTTCCTGGGTGACGGCCTCGATCCCCACGCGGGCCAGCCCATGCACGATGATGCTCTGGGTGCCGTCCTCGAGTTTGTAGAGCTTCAGCAATCGGCAGGCGGTGCCGATGCGGTACAGATCGTTGAGTCGGGGGTCTTCGGTTTCGGACCGGCGCTGGGCGACGACGGCGATCGTCCTGGACCCGGTCAGGGCCAAGTCCAACAGCGTCTTGGATTTGGTCCGAGAGATGCTGAGCGGCATTAAGGTGCCGGGAAAGGCGACCGCATCACGCACCGGCAGCACGGGCAGAATGTCGGGCACTTGCTCGGCTTCGGATGGCTCGTCGGCAGTCGGCTCCTCCACCAGCGGCGTCAGGGTGACTTTGCCCTCCAGGTTTTCGTCGGACTCGTCGAAATCGCCCGGCCAGGGCGGATCGGTTGTCTCGTGGGCGTCATCGTTCATGGTGATGGGCGACTCATCATGGGGGCTTGCCGTTCGGGAGTCTTAGTCTTTATTGCCCAGTCGGGGCATGACGATCCAGAGATAGCCATTGCGGTAACGGGCTTCGACGGCACCGGTGTCGACATCGTTGGGGACGGGCACCTTGCGTTGGAACCGCCCCGAGTCGATCTCCATAACGTGGACGGAGACGTCCTGGTCAGAGACGCCCCGGGGCATGGGCTTGGCCCGTTGGCCACGGACGTAAAGGAATCCCTGGGCGGCCTGGACGTCGATTTTTTCGCGATCCATGCCCGCCAATTCGAGACAGGCTATGTACTGCTGGGGCGTCTCATAGACGTTCATAGCCGGTTGCCACGCATCCGGAGCCGTGTGCTGGAAGAAGTTGTCCTTGAGCAACTCCTCCATCATGGATTCGACGTGGCCCACAATGCGGTCGAATTCGTCTTTTTGGGCTGCGGAGTGGGTTATCATAGGGGTACCCCTGCTGGCCGACTTGCCTTGGATCCTGGCCCTCGATCTGGACGGACGGTCGGGCCCGCGTTTCGCTCGCGACCTGGCCGGCCCCGGCCAGGCCCGGGCGAGGGTCCAGAGCGTTTCGGAGGTCGAAGGTTGGGGTGAATGTACAGTGGACCCCCAGGCCGGTCAATCTGGGGCGGTTATGCGATTCGGTGAACTGACCGATTGCTCGACGCGCGGACGGGCGGGGCTGACGGGTGCATCCCATTTAGGATGGCCCCGGCGCGCCGGGGACCCGACTTTGGGAATGACCACTTTTTCTGGGATGCGCCCCCGTTGACCCTGCGAAGATGGCGGTCCTGGCAATTCGCCGGGGGCGGGCGTAGGATTACGGTGCGCTATTCGACGGGTTACGAGTCGCAGATAAGGCACAGGAGATCGAACCATGAAGTGTCTACTGGCCGTCGTGGTTGTGGGCGGGTTGATGATCGGGCCAGCCCTTGCCGCCGGAGAAGAGGCCCTCGGGCGTGAGGCAAAGAACCCGGCGTCCAAAGCCACGGTCACCTGGCTCAATGTTCCGATCACCCAATTCAACCGACAGTTGGCCTCCTGGCCTGAAGAACTCAAGAAGGTTCTCCTAAAGCACATCTCCGATTCGTTCGCCAAAACGTACACCGAGTTGGAAGGCTTGACCATGAACGTGGTGGTCGCCGAGAGCGGCAAAAGGCTGACCGGGGATTGGTTCCCACTGGGGGAGGTGTATCGCCTCCGGGTGAAGATGGGGCGCGATGAGAAATTCTCCAGCCGGCTCTATAAGGACGAGTGGAAGACCGAGTTCTGGCGAGTGGTCTCGGACGGCAAGACCGTCACCGAACGCAACGCCACCCAGCAGACCAAGCCCTATCCGTGGGCTGCCTACAAGGAGGGCGGGAGCATCAAGCTTTCCGAAGGGATCATTGGGTGCCAGATCGGATCCTATCTCAGCAGTTGGATTGGTGAATACGAGGTCAAGCACAGCGTTCGCCCGGAGCGCATTGCCACCGGCACTTACAAGGGTCTGGCCCTGGTTGAGTACGAAGGCCCGGAGGGTCCTCGAGCAAAGCGATGCCACGTCATCGAGAAGTTGCTTCCCGGCTCGAACGTCACGATCTTATTGACGTACTACGTCGACGTACAGAATTCCCTCATGTGCAGGTTTGACACTGTACAGTCTCAGCCGAAACCCGCGAAAAACGAGTGGGCCCATATCAAACGGGAGCGGTTTTATCAAGTGCAATCAACCGATCCTGTTTCCGACGAAGTGTTCCAGGCGCCGCCCGCTGGTGATAGGACCACCGTGTCGCCGTGAAATCGACGTGACGCATCGACTTGCGGACGGCGGCTCGTTCGGCCCTGTCCGCGGATCGGGGCATTCCATCAACTCGTTTTGCGGAGGATGAGCCCATGAAAAAGCTGGTGACTGCGAGCCTCTGCATCTTTGCGTGCCTTCCAAGGGCAAGAGCCATTGCGGAACGTCCGCAGGTGGCCGTCGC
>JBHHVM010000323.1:0-4556 GCA_046754265.1 Phycisphaerae bacterium | reverse complement strand
CCGGACCGAGCCCAACTTACCTTCGACACCCTGCTGCACGAAATCGACCGCCTCAGCCAGGACCTGACCGAAGAAGAATTGGACCGGGCCCGGACCCGGCTCATTGCTCGCGAGCAAACCCTGGCCGACATGACCCGCTCGCGGCGCAACTCCCTGGCTTACGACATGTTCCATCACGGGCGACCCAGGTCCACGCAGGAGCGCATCGAATCACTGAAGGGCGTGACGGGCGACGACCTGCGGGCCTACCTCCGCAATCACCCCAGGGATCGACTGAGCATCGTCACCCTGGGCCCGCGGGAACTGTGAGAGGCAAAGTCGAAAATCGAAAGTCGAAAGGCGAAAGTCGAAAGGCGAAAGGCGAAAACTGCAAATGCCATTAAGTGACACGTTCCATCTCCATACGCTGCCCAACGGCCTGCGCATTGTGGTCGAAACCATGCCCCAGGTCCGCTCGGCTGCTGCCGGGTTCTTGGCCCGCACCGGGGCACGGGATGAGCAGCCCGACTTGGCCGGCGTGTCCCACTTTCTCGAGCACATGTGCTTTAAGGGGACCGCCAACCGCACGTGGGAGCAAATCAACACCGCCTTCGACGCCATGGCTGTCGATTACAACGCGTTTACGTCCGAGGAGCGCACTTTCTATTACGGGTGGGTGCGCACGGAAGACCTGGCCGCGCAGATTGAATTGTTGGCTGACATGATGCGCTCGGCCATCCCCGCCGACGAATTCGACATGGAAAAGAAGGTCGTCCTGGATGAGATCGCCCGCTCGAACGACCAGATGATGCACTTGGCCTATGACTTCTTGCTGGCCAAGGTTTACGCCGGGCACTCGCTGCAGTGGCCCGTGTTGGGGTATGAGGAATCGGTGGGGGCGTTGACCCGCGATCAAATGTCCGACTACTACGCCGCCCGATATGCCCCCAACAACCTGGTGCTCATCGTGGCGGGTAACGTCGAACCGCAACGGGTCTTCGACTTGGCTGAGCAGTATTGCGGCCCATGGCAGCGGGCCCCGGCCGGACCGGAGCGACGACCGCCGGCGTTTCACACCGGCACAGCCGTCTTGCCCGTCGAGCGGTTCGGGCAACAGATCGTCGCCCTGGCCTTTGACGCCCCTTCAGCCACGGACCCCCTGCATGAGACCGCCAACGCGGCCGCCACCATCCTGGGTGGGGCCAACTCCAGGTTTTATTGGAACATCGTCCAGGAAGGGCTCAGCCCCGATGCCTCGTGCTATCGGCTGCCCTACTGCGATGCGGGCCTGACCCTGCTCTGGGGCCAGACCGACGCGGACAAGTGTGAACAACTGGCTCGGGCCATGCAATCGCAGGCCCAGAAGATCTGTACAACCCAGGTGAGCCCAGAGGAGGTTCAGCGGGTCAAGAACAAGCGGCGAACGTCCCTGGCTGTGGAATCGGAGGCTCCCTACTATCGTCTGGTGCAGATCATGGACGACGTCGATCTGCGCGGGCAGCCGCGCACCATCGAGCAACGGTTGGCTGAGGTGGACGCGGTGACCCTCGACGGCATCGCCGAGCTGTTCGAACGCTACCCCATCGATCGGGAGGGCTGTTTCATCAGCGTGGGTCCACGGGATTGGCCTTCCCTTGATTGACCGTGCGTGTTGAATCCCTGACCCACGCCCTCGAATGACTCTGTCCGCGCGAATTGAAATTCGCGGCTCGCTTTGTTTTGGGATAGGTTCTTCGATCCAGGATCGGCCGGCATGGGTACGCCGGGCGATGTGTTAAGGACCATGACCACCATACGCCAACTGGAAATCCGGCGCATTTACTCGGCCAGTCCTATCCGGGCTGCCGCGACGGGACCCGCGACCCCCCGACCGGTCGGGGTTAGCCGCCTGGGCATCGCCACGCTGATTGTGGCTGCCGCGTGGATCTACGCCGCGTGGTTCCCGGCCGATCGGTTCATGATCGCTTCACTGTTTAGGACCCAACTTAATCAGCCCCCCGCGGCGTCCGGCGTGGACCTTTCGGTTCTCTTGCAGCGCCCCTCGCAGGATAGCGAAGGCCCCGCACCGCCCGAGGGCACTGAACCGGCGGCTTCACGGGGCGATGCCGAGCCCGCGTCCATCTCGCCGCAGGCCCCCGACGCGGAGTTGGTCGCCGAGGCTATGGCGACATTCAAACATCTCTACGGCGACATGGCCTGTTGGCTGGCGGTCATGACGGCCACCGGGTGTTACCTGGCGTTGTGCGCCGGTTCGTCGATCACGTTGACTCCGGTCGTCGACGACGCCCGCCGACGGCAGTTGGTTCTGGCGGCTGCCTGTGCCGTGCTGCTCTCCATCCTGCTGGCCCTGGGATTGTGGCGGGAGAATCTGAAGTTATTGGGGTTGGTCCAAGTCCCCAAACCCGTTGTCGAAGTGCTACTGGTTTCTTCCGTCGCATTCTGTTCGTGGGTGCTACTGGTGACGGTCTCATCGCGGACGGCTGGGTGGGTTGCGGTCGTGGCTGCGGTCGGGTTGCTGATCGCGGGCGTGTGGACCTGGCAAACGTATGGCCGAGGGTATCCGACGGTTGCACCGCGATTCGCCGCCCTGTGTGGCATGGTTGTGGCGGTCCTAGCGGGTGCCTCCGCCTGTCATCGGTCATTTCAACTGTACGGTTATGCCATTTTGGCCATGCTGGGGGCTACCGCTTTGACGGCTGTCGCCATCAAATACGCCGATCACTTCGGCGGCTTCCAGAACCATTCTCCGCCGCTGACGACCTATGCCTTCATCGCCATAGCACAACTGTCTTACGCCCTGGTGCTGGCCATCGTTCAAGGCGTGCTGTCCCGAAGGTTGGCTGCGAGCTGAAGTGCGCCCCATCCACTGGCCACTGCGGGTTGAGAACTCCCAGGCCATCCGACACCGCAAGGCCCAACGGTTATTCGCCCGAGGTGTGGTGGGTCCGGCGGAGGTGGGTCAGCATTTCCCGGCGAATACGATCCGCCAGGCCGTCGCGATAGAGGTTGAAGTGATTGCGGCCCGGGATCACTTCAATGTATCCTCGGTCCGATCCTTCATTCGGAGTGTGGTTCCCCGGCCAACCCGGTAAGTCGGATAGCACATCGTCCAGCAGCCCGACCGCTACGTGCAGACTGAAGTTGTCCTGCGACCCGACGATGATGCGTAGCCGCTGGGCCATGATCGGGCCCAGGTCCGGCCAACGGCGCTGCAGGATCAGGGCTGGGTCGCGGCGCCTCCAAAACTCGGCCACCTCTGCGTCGATACTCCCGTTGGTGTCCCAAAGTGGCACCGGGCGTCCGTCCGGTCCGCGCGGCGAAAAGGCGGCCATCCACGACGCCCACTGCTGGCCCGACGCGCCGGTGGGGTCCATGGCCTGTTCCATGCCGTATTCCTGACCCATGCTGCACACCGTTTTGCCCTGGACGACGATCGACGGCCGCTCCTGGCCATCGTTTTGGACAAACGCGTTGCGATCCTGATAGAGGTTGACGTTCTGAAAGGCCCGAAAGTCCACCGGGTCCGGGGAGGTGGCCCAACAGCCGCCGAAGAACCGCGGGTAATTGATCTGCAGCCAGACGCTGGTGAAACCGCCACTGGAATGCCCGGTCAGCAGCCGGGCCTGGGTTTGGTCGATCAACCGAAATCGTCGCTGGAGGTGGGGAATCAACTCATGCACCAGCGCGTCGCCCACCGGGCCGTTGTTTTGGGAGTTGACGAACAGGTGATGGCCAAACGGTCCGTCCGGATCCAGGTACACGTGGACCACTTGTCGATCCAACGCGTGTTCGCTGCCTCGACGCCGCCAGGCTGAGAAGTGACGCCCGCCAAAACCCGGGATGTGATAGATCGTGGCATAACGCCGGGCGGGGGCTTGATCAAAGCCTTCCGGCAAGACCACACCCGCCCGCAGGAACACGTCCCGCTTCCAAAAGGCGCTCAGGCGTTGGCTGCGCAGGATGACTTGCTTGACGCGGGGCGTGTCTGCCACCTGTGGCGGTTCGACGTGCCGATCGAGCTGTAGCTCGAGTTGGACTGGTTGACCCGGATCGAAAGTGACCGTTTGGATATCGCTGATCAGGTTGTCGGCACTGTCGCCAAAGCGCGAGAACGTCTCGTCCACATCCAGCACCGCCTGAATGCGGTATTGGCCGGTCAGCGCATTCAGCGGGACGGGGAAGGCCGCGGCGCGGGCATCGAGGCGCATGGCTGCGCCGGGTGTGACGTTATGGACCGCGGTGGAATAGATCGGTTGGGGGTCCATCCAGAACGGCGCCCCCAACGGCGATCGGTCGCCTTGGGCGGCGTCAATCATCAGCAGCAGGAGCCTGCCGTTGGCCGGCTCAGCGCGAAGCCGGGCCGGAAAACGAACCTCCACCTCAGTCCTGCCCGGCTTGGCAGCGCCACCGTTCGAGAGATCGCCGAGGGCCGGGATGGGCGCGCCAACGGCCAATGAACATGAAACCGGCCACAACCAGCGGACCCATCGCGTTAAAGCCATTGGCATCATCAAACCACGCGTGTTCCCGGCCCGCGCGGACTCGTAGTCTCTGAGCATGGCTGGCCGTTCGTCACG
>JBHHVM010000322.1:0-4561 GCA_046754265.1 Phycisphaerae bacterium | reverse complement strand
ACCGGTGAAACCCGCTGACCGTCTATGTGGCACCGGTTTCCAACCGGTGGAACCCGCTGACCATCTATGTGGCACCGGTTTCCAACCGGTGAAACCCGCTGACCGTCTATGTGGCACCGGTTTCCAACCGGTGGAACCCAAGGCCCTGTACGACCTGACCGGAGTCGCCCTGGTATGCGTTCGGTCCGGGCCTGACCGGGTCGCGGTGTATTCGCGCCGCGGCAGCGCCACCGTCGAGCGCCGAATCGTCGGTGGGCTGCGACAGTACCGCATGACAGTCGGCTCCGACGGTGCAGAGCATGACCCGGTGGGCTACGATGCTGACTCGCGTACGGCGTCGTTGGTGTCAAGTGGATGGCACAGTTCATCCGAGTGGCTGGCCGCCACGGCGGGTTCGACCTGTCCGGACTTCGTGCCGCAGGTGGTCGAGATGTTCGATTCACCGCGGGCGGGGGACCTGGTCGTGTTTGCCGATGACCAGGCTTCGTTTGGCGACCGGTTCGCCGGTGGCCACGGGTCATGTCTGGGAAGCGACATGGTGGTGCCGTTGTATTTTTCCGGCCCCGATCTGCCGGCCGGCGGGCGTATCCCAGCCGGTCGAATAGTCGATGTGATGCCCACGATACTGGACTTGCTGGGCCTGGGCGATCGGCTGGATCGCGCCGGGCCCATCGACGGCGTGAGTTTGGCAGAGGCATTGCGCACGGCGGGGCAGGGGCGATGAACGCGATCCTTCGAATGGCGGCCCGGGTGGCGTTCTATCCGACCTTGGGTTTCTCCCGGGCAATGGAACGGCTCGGGCGCTGGAACCGCTGGGACTGGGTGGACGACCACGTGTTGCTCGGGGCCATGCCCAGCCGGTCTGACCTGAGCAGGTTGCAGGCCATGGGCGTGGGGGCGGTGATCAATCTGTGCCGGGAGTTTCGTGGCCATACTGACGAATTGGCCGAACGGGGTCTCGAGCAGCTTCACCTGCCCACAGTGGATTATCATAGCCCCCGACCGGCGGACGTGTTGGTCGGGATCCGATTCATCACTGCGAAGGTCGAGGCGGGGGGCAAGGTGTACGTTCACTGCAAGGCCGGTCGGGGCCGAAGCGCCACGTTGGTGGTGTGTTATCTGATGTCAGCCTCTGGCATGTCGGCCCAGGATGCGTACTCAGCCGTCAAATCGGCTCGCCCACAGGTGGACCGCGGCCTGGCGGACCGTCCCGTGGTACGCGCGGTGCAGGACGCGATCCAATCCAAGGCGTCACGACGATGAACCCCAGCGATGGCGCGGGCGATTCATGTGGCACCGGTTTCCAACCGGTGGAACCCCAATTCCGGCGCCAACCCAACGAGCCGCGAACTTCAGTTCGCGCGGACCAAGTGCGGGGGGGGTGGCTCAAGGCCGCGGTGGTCTTGGCCGGCGTCGTGCTGGCCGCCCATGGCTGGTCGTTGGGTGATGGCCTTTTCCTAGACGACCACTGGCATCAGCAACAACTGGCCGAGGCGGGCTGGTCCTGGTCGGAGCTGTTGGAAACAACCACCATCGCCCCGGCCCGCTTCATGGATCATTGGTGGCAGCAGCGTGACATCAAGTGGCAGTACGCCCGTCCGCTGAGCGTGCTGCTGCAAAAGTGCGTCTATCAGCTCAGCGACGGCAGCGTTTGGGCCCAACATGGCGTCAGCATCCTGCTGCACTGGATCAACGCCTGCCTGGTATGGGCGCTGTGCCGGCTAATCACCAGGCGTCGCGGCTGGTCGCTGGTGGGCGGAATCCTGTTTGCGGTCTACCCGCACTCGGTGGTCACGGTGGGTTGGCTGGCTTCGCAGAACGCGGTGCTTCAAACCGCGTTGATGCTGGCGTCGCTGCTGGTTTACATCCGGGCAAGTGGTTTGGAACTCGGGGCTTCGACGTCGCTCGGCGATCCGCAGCCCCTGCGGTGGCGGGCCTGGATGGCGGCGACGGTCCTTTGGGTGTTGGCCCTGTTTTCCCGCGAAAACGCTATCGTGCTGCCCGCCATCTGGCTGGCTGTGGACGCTGCGTTTGGCGGGCGGAGGCAGGTGCGGGCCCGTTTGCCCGTCTACGTGTTGGCGGGGGCCGTCGTCGCAGCCTACGTGGGTTGGCGACTGCTCTATTTTTATCATCCCATGCCCGACGTCTACCTGCGGCGCCCGGGCCAAGGTGGCTACCTTCTCTGGTGCCTGGCCAAACTGATGCATTATCTGTGCTGTGCCATCTGGCCGACACCGATGGCCGTGGGCCCCACTGGTAGATACAACCCATTTCAAGAGTCGCCCGGCGATATCCTGTTGATGCTGGGCATCCTCCTGGGGCTGGGCGGCGGCTACGTCTGGGCGACGCGCCGGCTGCGCGGGTGGTGGGTTTGGCCGCTGTGGATCCTGCTGGCCGTCTTGCCGGTCGTGCCGGTGTTGGCCACGCCGCATGCGGGGTATCTGTGCGGCGTCGGGTTTGCGGTGGCCGTGGCGTTGGGCGCCGCTCGGACCGATCGTCGGCGTCTGCGTCCAGCCGCGGTCATGGCCATCGCCTTTGTCGTGGGGACCGCAGCCTACGTCAAAGCGAATCGGTTGATGTGGAAGGGCATGACCCTGGCCGAGCGGTTCACGGTGGCGCCCATCAAAGACCAAGCCCCACCGCCGGCCGTGACGGATGTCTACTTCATCAATCTGCCGTTCGTCAACGTCTACAACGCGTTGATTCTATCGGAGGCCTGGAGCCCATCGACCGACGCGGTGCGTTTTCATACGTTGGTCTATTCGCCCCAACCGGTGCGCATGGAGCAGCGGTTTTGGATTCGACAGTTGGACGCCCACAGCTTCTCGGTGCGCGTCGAGGGTCGCCCTTACTTTTCCGGCTTGCTGGGTCGATTCCTGATCGACGGGATGCGGAACGACGGGCCCTTTCGAACGGGTCAGATGATCACCGGCGATGGGTTTCACGTGCGCATCATCAAGACGACCGAGGAGGGCGTCTCTGAACTGGCATTTTCCTTCGACAAGCCGTTGGCGAGTGGCGATCACCGTTTCTACGTGACCAGTTATGAGTGCGGGGCCCTGCCCCTGCGGTTTCGAGGGCCGGCGGCGACCGACCCAGCCGATTCGGCCGAATGGCCCACCAACGCGACGCGCCGGTTGGAGCTGGCCAAGCAGGTCGCAGCCGCCTCCGGGGCCGACGTGCAGGACTGGTTGGACAGCACGGACCCGCATGAGGTGGACTGGGACCGGATAAAAACCTGGTGGCGTGAATCGGTCAATGACGGCATGCTGCAGGCTGTGCAGACCGACCGGGTGTCGCGGTTGGACATGCGGCATCGCCGGGACGAACTTCGCCGTGGCCGGGCTTTGTTGAGACGGTTCTTGCGATGTGACCTGTATCTGACCGGCTCGCCGTTCCCGGGGCCGCGACCGCGGGGTGGGGGGCAGCCGGGCAATCCATAGTTGGGTGCCGGCGGTCGCCACGTGGAACATCTCACAACCGGGTTCCAACTTTTGCCCGGCGCCGCTGTCCGCTATGATGGCTGTGCTGTTCCAGGTAAGATGATCTCTTGGGGCCCAGTGTGCCCGCCGCAAACTCAACCGGTTTAGAAAGCGAGTCAGGCAAGGATGTTCAGTGCGATTAACCGCAAAGTGAAGCGGTGGGTGCTCCGCCAGCAGAAGCGCAGGCCCTTGGTCCTCATCAGCGACACCACGCTCCGGGATGGAGCCCAGATGGCCGGCATTCGTCTGGATGCCCGGCAGCGGACAGCCATCGCCGCCGCCCTGGCCAAGGCTGGCGTGCATTCCATCGACGTGGGCTTCCCAGCCACCAGTTCGATGGAGGCTGATGCGGTTCGCAAAGTGGTCAGCCAGGTTCGCGGACCGGTCATGTCGGTCCTGGCCCGGAGCTGCAAGGAGGACGTCGACTTGGCCGGCGACGTGTTGGCGGGATTGTCTCCGCTCAAGCGGGCGATCACGCTGTTCATCGGCACCAGCCCGCTGCACCGCAAACACAAGCACGAAATGAGTCAGGCCCAGATCATCACGGCTGCGGTCGAGGCGATTCAGTACGCCCAGTCCTTCTTCGAGATCATCTCCTTCGGCCCGGAAGACGCCTCACGCACCGAGCCCGAATTCCTGCACCAGATTTACGAAGAGGCCATTCAAGCCGGGGCGGTGTCCATTGGGTTCACCGACACGGTGGGCATCTTGACGCCCGGCAAAGCGGCCGATGCGGTCCGGCGCATTCAGGACTCGGTGCCGAGCATGAACGACGCTATGCTGGCGGTTCATTTTCACAACGATCTGGGTTTGGCCACCGCCAACAGCCTGGCGTGTGTCAAAGCCGGGGCCAACATCGTGCAGGGTACCGTCAACGGCATCGGCGAACGGGCCGGAAACGCCCCCCTCGAGGAGGTGGTCCTGGCCCTGTCGTTAAACCGCGAGGAATTCGGCCGCCAGGTGACCGTCGACTCCGGCGCTTTGTATGGCTTATGCCAGTTGGTCTCCAAGTTGACCGGGGTCAGGCCGGCCGCCAACAAGCCCGTGGTGGGCGACAACATTTTTCGCACCGAGGCGGG
>JBHHVM010000321.1:0-4572 GCA_046754265.1 Phycisphaerae bacterium | reverse complement strand
GCGGTCTATATTTTGCTTAATGGATTGACGTAGGTTTCGCGGTGGTCGCGTTGAGAGTCGGGGCGGGTCAGGGCGATCAGTTGGGAATGAACGCCGTAGGCTAGCAGAATGCAGGAAAGCAGGGCCCGCATCAGCCACCAATGTCGCGGTTGGCTGGATAGGAATGGTTTGCGCAGTTGGCCGACGGGCGGGTCGATGCGGCTGCTGGTGACAGCCCAGCGGACGTAGCCGATCAGGCCTCCGGGGGCGTAGTTTTCGTGCAGGTGGCGGCGCACGTCGGCGGTGGACGCTTCCTCAAACGCTTTCAGGTTCATGCCCTGGGGCAGCTTGGCATAGTGCATCACGGCCTGTTCGGCGACTTGGCTGGGGAAGACGCGGGCTTCGGTAGTCAGCGAAGTGCCCCAGCCGACGGCGACGACGCAGGCGGTCCCCACGACGATGCGACGGCGGGTCAGGGGGCGGTCGGGCTGACCGATGCGAAAAACGACGGCCCCGAGAATCAATCCAAAGAGCACGAAGAAGAACAGCCCGAGGTAGAACGGCAGGAGGGCGGCGAAGGCGAGCAGCCAGCCGATGGGCAGGGCGGCCAAGCATCCGGCGGCCACGGCTGCCATCCAGCGGGCGGTCAGATCCGTCGGGGTTGCCGCGTCGGTGAGTTCGGACGGTTCGGCTGTGGCTGCCGGCGCGGGCGTGTGGTTCACGATGGGCTCCATACTTCCAGGGGCGTTGGGTGCATTGTGTTGCAGGCGAAACGGCAGGTCAACGTTCCGCTGGCGCGGAACAACGACCTGCCCTACGATTCCGGTGGGCGCCGAGTCCGTCACAGAGCCTGGCGGCCCTTGGCGGACTTGCAATCCGGGCGGTGATGGGTTCCCATCGGCACCGCGCTTGAGGGCGGGCGAACGTGGTGAGTCAGCCGCGCCCCTGGGCGCTCAGGAGGTGAGGCATGGGCATGGTCATCGGGTTTTTAGCGCGTCGGTCACGTTTGCGGGTCGGGCTGTTGGCGGGGTGGTTGATGGCACTGGCATCGGCGGGGTGTTCGGCGCCGGCCCTGTCGGTCAGGCCTACGCTTTATGAGTTGGATGTCCGGCTGGACCCGCAGGCCCACACGTTGACCGGCCAGGCGCAGATTCACCTGCGGACCCAACCAACCCAAGGCAAGTTGCCGCGGCGGGCGGCCATCGAGCTGAAACTGCATCCGGCGCTGCGGCTGGACCGGATGGACGTGGAAGGGGCTACGCTGTTGTGGCACCTGCCCCGGACCTGGCCGGGCGGCGACGACACCGGCGTGTGGCCGACGGTGCACCAGTTTGTCGTGGAGGACCCGGGTGAATCGATCGTGGTCTCGCTTTCTTATTCGGGTGAGCTGTATCAGGACGTCTCGGCTGGTGAGACGCCCGGGCAGATTCACAATTTCATGATGGCGGCCCACGTCAGCCCGGAAGGGATCTATCTGGCTGAGGACGGTTACTGGCACCCGGTGCTGAGCCAACCGGGCGATAGCGACCCCGCACTGGGGCTGGCTGACTTTCGGCTGGCGGTCGAGCCTCTCGAGGGGATGGAACTGGTGGCTGGGGCGGAGCGCTCGGTGGACGCTTCGGGTGACGGCAAGATGCACTGGCAGAGCGGGTTGCCGGTGGAGGCGATGGTATTGCTGGGCGGGCCTTTGAAGCGTTGGACGCGGCGGCACGGCGAGGTGACGGTCCACGCGGTGCTCTCGCCGGAAAAAGAGGACGTGGCCAACGACATTCTGGATTACATCGGCGAGCTGTTGGATCGCTATGAGCCGTTGCTGGGGCCTTATCCGTACAAAGACTTCACGCTGCTGGAAGCGTTCTTCAGTTCGGGGTTCGCCTTTCCGACCTGCACGCAGATTGCCGGCAGCCGGTTGACGTCGGGCAAACCGTACCGGCGGCACGGGTACATCGACCATGAGATGGTGCATTCCTGGTGGGGCTGTGGCGTGTACGTGGACCCGCGTGACGGCAACTGGTGCGAAGCCCTGACGAGTTTTTGCACCAATTATTACGGGTACGTGTTGGACGGCGACGAAGCGGGGGCCCGCAAGCAGCGGCGAAACTATTCTAACTTTTTGAGCCGGATCAAGGTGGAGAACGACAAGCCGTTGGGCACGTTCGGACTGGACGACGGAGCCGGTCGGGGCATCGCCTACAGCAAGGGGTCGGCTGTGTTCGGCATGTTGGAGCAGACGGTGGGCACCGAGGCATTTTTCGCGGCGCTGCGGCGTCTGACGACCGAGCGAGCGGGGACGTATGTGAATTGGACGGACATTCAGGAGGCCTTTGAAGCGGAAAGCGGGCAAGAGCTGGCCTGGTTTTTCGACGAATGGGTCCGCCAAGGGGGAGCGCCGCCCTTGGCGTTGACCGGGGCGGACTACAAACCCGATTCGGATCAATTGGCGGTCTGGCTTTCGCAAGGGGATCAGGCGTTTCGGCTGAGCGTGCCGTTGCGGCTGGAATACGGGTCGCGTTCCAAGGACGTGGCCGTCGATTTCAGACAGAGCGAGGATCGTCTGACGGTGGCGTGCGAATCGGAAGGGCTAACGGCCGTGGAGTTGGACCCCGACTATCGCGTGTTCCGCAAGCTCAAACCGTCGGCGGTCATGCCGACGTCGAGCCTGACCCGGCGGGGCAAACGCTTGACCATCGTGACACCGGACGGACCTTTGGCTGAGGGGTATCAAACGCTGTTGGACGAGTATCGCGAGGCTGTGGCGGGGACGGACGACGAGCCCGAGGAAGGGGCTGAGGTCAAGGTGATCCATGCCGGCGAAGTCATGCCTGAATCCCTGGACGGCGCCAACGTTTTGGTGCTGGGCGACGCGGTGTCTTGCGCTGCGGTGCAGGCGCTACTGGCCGACACACAGAACCCGGTGCGTTGGACGGGGGCTGGGTTTGAGATCGACGGGCAGACCTACCGCGACCCGGGTCAGGCTGTGTTTTTGACCGTGCATCATCCACACCGGCCTGGGGGCGGCATCACGGTTTACTACGGCAACAGCCCCGAAGCCCTGGCCAACGCGGGGGTGCTTTCGTTTTATCCCAACAGCCTGTTGGTATTTGAGGTTTCCGTGGGAAAGGATGGGGCTGGAGAAGGGTTTGGGGCCCGGGTGATCGAGCGCATCGACTTTGAATCGCACGATCGGATTTCGTTCTAACAGGCGCGCTGTAAAGCATCACTATGTGAATGTCCGCGCGAACTGAAGTTCGCGGCTCGCTGGGAGAAAACGGTTGGGCGCGAAGGACGGGGCATCTTGACGGCTGAGTTAGGGATCTTGGGTTGACGCGTATATGAATGTTCTGGTGATTGGTGGTGGCGGGCGCGAGCACGCCTTGGTGGATCGGTTGGCGGCTTGCCCCAGCGTGGAGCAGGTCATCTGTGCGCCCGGTAACGCGGGCACAGCCGGTCTGGCTGAGAACGTCGATATCGGTGTGGACGATCAGGCTGCGCTGGCGGACCTGGCGTTGGAGCGCCGGGTGGACCTGACGGTGGTGGGACCGGAAGGGCCTCTCTGTGCGGGCATCGTGGATCGTTTTGAATCGGCGGGTCTGAGAATCTTCGGCCCGACGGCCAGGGCTGCCCGCATTGAGGGGGACAAGGCCTATGCCAAGACGTTGATGAGCCGATGCATGATCCCCACGGCCAAGTCTCGCACGTTCAGCGACTATGAAGGGGCGAAGGCGTACGTGGCCAGCCGCGACAGCGCCCAGGTGGTCAAGGCGGCGGGATTGGCTTCGGGGAAAGGCGTGGTGGTCTGCGACGAACCGGCCCAGGCCATCCTGGCGTTGGAAGATATGATGGTGCAAGGCCGATTCGGCCAGGCCGGTCAACAGGTGGTGGTCGAAGAAAAACTGGCTGGGACCGAGCTGTCCATCTTCGCCCTGGTGGACGGTCGAACGCTTTACGTTTTGGAAAGTGCTCAAGACTATAAACGGATTGGCGACGGCGACGTCGGTGCCAACACCGGGGGCATGGGGGCCCTTAGCCCCTCGCCGCGAGCCACTGCGGAAGTCTACGGGCAGGTCCAGCGCGACATCCTGGTGCCCATCGTGGATAGTCTGCGGAGCGACGGGGCAGCCTACCGCGGGCTGTTGTACGTCGGGCTGATGCTGACGGCTGGGGGTCCCAAGGTGCTGGAGTTCAACTGCCGTTTCGGCGACCCGGAGACCCAGGCGGTGCTGATGCGGCTGGAAGGGGACTTGGCTGAGGCCCTGCGGGCGACGGTGGACGGTCAATTGGACCGCATCGAACTGGGCTGGGACCCCAGGCCCGCGGTGTGCGTGGTGATGACCTCGGCCGGTTACCCCGGGGCGTACGAAAAAGGCAAGGTCATCCACGGGTTAGTCGAGGCGGCGGCCATACCGGATGTTAAGGTCTTCCAGGCCGGCACCGCCCAACTGGAGGATTTGACCGTGACCAACGGTGGGCGGGTGCTGGGCGTCACCGCCCTGGGTGACACGGTGTCGGCGGCGGCGGCGGCCGCGTACCGTGCGGTTGAATGCATCCGCTTCGACGGGGCCCACTATCGTAAAGATATTGCCGCTTCGGTGA
>JBHHVM010000320.1:0-4588 GCA_046754265.1 Phycisphaerae bacterium | reverse complement strand
ACCCTCATTTCCCGTCCAATCTGTGCCGGTAATGACACACCGACGGTAGGGTGGCCAAGGCTCCCGGCCTTGGGACGGGCATACTGGCCGATCCGGGCAATAATTTCAAGATCAGTGCGTGAGAATCCCGCCAGGCTTACGCTTTGATATACAATAGGTGCGGGCCGACCCCATCTAGGACACAGTATTCTATCTTGCCTTCCCGCCCCCCGCCCCCGCTGGGCGGCACAACGTCGATGGGCTGATGGCCTTCCCATGCCATCCCCGAGGAGAAGGGATTATGTCGAACCGTCACGGCCTTCCTTGGCTTGTTACAGCAGGGTTTTGCACGACGCTGGCCGGGTCCCTCACCTATGCCCAATCACCGGCCTCGTGGGGCAACAACCTCACCGCAGCCCAGCTCAACGCCCGCATCGCCGCTGAGGCTGGCAATGGTAAACAACTGGTGGACATAGAAATCCGCTGGGACGGCTCGGAGATTCGCTACAGCGGCATCTGGTATCCGGTGACCGGCACCATGGTTTGCCAGGCGGGGGCTGACGCTCAAGCCTGGGACGACTTCCAGACCAATTTCGTCGTGGGGGAAAGCGGACGGTGGCTGGACTTCGACGTGGACATCATCAACGGCACCAAGCTCTTCTCGGGCTGCTTTCTGATCGACGGCGATGCCTACGCCTGGGAAATCAGACCCACCAACACCGACGCCGAGTTTCAAGCCCATCTGGACGACAAAGCCCTCCAAGGCATGCAGATCATCGACTTCGAAGCCTACGTCGAAAACAACATTACCTCGTTTGCCGGAACCTGGGTCAACGATCCCAACCAACCCCGGACCATCCTCTATTACGGACTTAGCCTCGCCGAGTTTAACGACCTGTTCAGTCCCCAACTCCCCATCGACCCCACCAGCGGATTGATGCCCATTGCCGGCATCTCCGGTAGGCCTATCGACGTGGAACGCTATTTCAGTACCGACCACAACGCAATCCGCTACGCCGTGATCTTCGCCATGTATCCCGGTGCCGAGTGGGCGGTTTGGACGGGCCTAAACCAAGCCGACTTCGATCAGAAGATTGTGGATCATTCCGACATCAACACCCACCTGATCGACCTTGAAACCTGGGACAATGGGGGGTTGAAGTTCGCCGGCGTCTGGGGTGACACGTACAAGTCACTTCACGAAGTGGACGCCATCGCGGCTGAGCAGGATCCCGAGCCCATCACGCCGGAATTGCAGGCTATTATCGATCAATTCGAGGCGTCTGACGGCACTGCCCCGCTGGGTATCGTTGGGTTCTACGCCAAGAACATCCGCACCAACCAGTCCATCGGCTACCGGGCATCCGAGCCGTTCTACCTGGCCAGTTGCGCCAAAACCGCCGCCCACATCAAGCTCTGGCAGGAGCACGAAGCCGGCAACATCGACCTGCTCAACGACCCGGCCATTCTCTACAGCAAAAACCCCTGGTACATGAGCGACAAAACCAATGGGCTGGGGCAGGCTAACTTCGGCACCTCCTATACGTTGGCAGCGCTCGACCAATTCATGATGGGCCCCAGCGACAATGCCGCGACCAGCATGTTGATCGAGACGATCCTGGGGCGCGAATTGCTCAACAATTGGTTGGCTGGTGTTTCAGGCGTGGGCCGGGGTTTCGGCACCATCACCGGCATCTCCGAGCTGGATCGGGTCATCATGTGGCAGGGGCAGGTCAACGATTTTCCATCCGATCCGTCGTACTTTTTGATACCTTCCTGGATTTGGGAACCCACCTTCCGCGGAGCCGGCGACATCTTCGGCGACCTGCAAAACTGGGCCAACGCCAACAATGGCGGCACTATTCCGCAACGATTTACCTCGACGGGCCATCAGCGCTACTACCGCATGGGTATGAACACCGCCCAGCCCAGGGCGTTTGGCCGGATGCTCGAAAAATTCATCGACGGCGATTTCTTCACCGAGGCAGGAACGTTGACCAGCGCCCTTAACACCATGGGCACCGGCTCGCAGTTGGATGACAATCTCACGGCCCAAGCCGTCTTTCCGGGCTTTGACCCCTTGCCCGAACCCACCTCGTTGACCACCTACTACAAGAACGGCGGCAAGGGTGGCGTGCTATGCGATGGCACCCGCTATCAGGTGACCAATGACACCGGTATCATCCAAAAAGGGGCCGACACCATCGTCATGGTCGTCTTCACCAAGGACAACCTGACCTGCCGAACCGACTGCGTGATCCCCCAGTGTCGCCAATCCACATCCACCCCGCCGGGCACCGCGATACGCTCGTTCTTCATGGCCCGATTCGGCTACGAACTGTTCAGCGGGCTCATGGCTGACCTGACCGATTCAGATTTTGCATCCCACTTCGTCTCTTCCTTCGTCGTCCATCCCAACGACACCTGGTCCATCGGCGGCGACGTGGACAACGTGCGCGGCGGCGATGCCCTGCCTTACAAGGTCCGCTACTACGTTTCGTCCGATCCCTTCATCGACGGCGTCCCTCCTCCGGTGGGCGACGACTACCTGATCGGCACGTTCCAGACCCCCTCGCCGCACCCCGGCAACACCACCGCAGCTGTCGGCCTGAGCGTGGACGATTTCCCGCCCGAGATTCCCACGGGCACCTATTTCGTGGGCTGGATTCTCGATGCCGATGACGAAGTCGGCGAATGGGACGATACGACCGTGGATAACAACGTCCTGGGCGGCGGTCCATCCAACCCCATCACCATTTCCGTCCAGTTGGCTGTCATCGGCCCGGATTACACCAACGATCAAATCGTCGGCACCGCCGATTATCGCCTGTTCCAAGGTTGCTTGGCGGGCCCATCCGTCCCCATCGCCCGGGCCTGCGACGCCATCGACCTGAACGCAGACCTCCGGATGGACCTCTTCGACTATTACCTCTTTCAACACTGCTACAGCGGCGACGGCATCCTGGCTGACCCCGATTGCGAAAACTGATCCTCGGCAAAATAGTCACCCCGCCACGCCGAATATCCCCTCGCCCCGTGAAAAACGTCTCGCGGGGCAAGGGAGCTGGCGCGTCATCACGGGTTGCAGCGCCAAGACGCTGACCGCTTGAGTATGCGCCGATCTCTTCCGTAAATAAACGCCCTTGTTCACTACGCGTTTCAGAAGGAATCCGCCATGACACCCACCACCCACCGATCCCTGGCCCTACTGCTGGTCACCGCCCTGCTCATCCCAGCCACGACCACCTGGGCCCAATCCAACGCCCAGCAACAATTCGAGCGGGCCTATTTCCTGGAATCGCACGAGGGCGACCTGGAGTCCGCCACCGACCTCTACAAGAAAGTGGCCGGCGACCGCACAGCGCCCGCCAAATTGACAGCTGAGGCCAAGCGGCGCTGGGGCTCTTGCCGGGAAGAACTCCGCAGCCGCGACTTGGCCACGCTCATGCCGCCCAACGCCATGGCCTACCTCGAGATCGGCCAACCGGGTCAACACGTCGAAAACCTGGCTGACATGCTTGGACTCATCGGCGACCCGTTGAGCAACCTGACCGGTAGCGTCCAGCGGGTGCCCATCCCGGACAGCCCGGGATTGGCCATCCCCGCCGAAATCTTCATCAGCCCCGCCCTCATCGAACAGGCCAAGCGCTTCCGCGGATTGGCCGTCGCCTTAACCGGCTTCGCCCCGCCCCCAGCCGGCAATCCCGACCTCGGCGGCGCCCAGGCCTTGCTCGTTCTCCACCCCGGCGACGCCGCCGAAGTCCGGGGCCTGATCGAGACCGTCGCCCAATTCGTAGAGCCCACCGAACCTGTCGGCGGGTTCGCCACTATCCAGGCGAAACCCGGCATCACCATCTGCTTTACGCACCGACTGGTCATCGTGGGCACGTCGCGCGACCTGGTAGCCGGCGCCGTCGACCGCTTGACGTCGTTCGAGCGCGACTCCCTGGCCAATCGCCCCGACTTCAAGGCCCTGGCTGAGCAACGCACCCACGCCTTGCTGTTCGCCTTCGTCGACGCCAAGAAAACCGTCCAGACCGTAGCCAGAATGTCCGGCGGCAACCCCGATGCTCGACAAGCTCTGGGTATCGCCTACGGCACGCTGGACGCCGCCCACATGCAGTCGCTGTCGCTGGCGTTGGGGTCCTCAGCCAAAGGTCTGTACGCCGACTTCGCCATGGCCATGGACGATGGCCATAATAACTTCATCTACAATCTACTACGCACGCCACCGCTGAATGGAGCCAGCCTCAACAGCGTCCCAGCCGGGTCGGCTGTGGTCCTGGCCATGGGGGTCAACCCGGCTGCGACACCCCAAGACACCGAACGGGCCCAACAACAGGCTGACCGCCTCCGAACCTTCACAGGCCTGGACATCGGCAGAGAACTTTTTGCCAACATCCGCGAAATCGCCCTGTTCGTCGTGCCGGGCGAGCGTCGCGAAGACACCCATATCCCCGACGCAGGCTTGGTCATCGCCTCGAACGATGCCCAAAAATCCCAAATCGTCTGGGAGCAACTGTTGAGCATCCCAGCCCGGGTCATGGGCAAAGAATTGGCTGAGCCCGACACCAAGACCCTCGCCGGCACCCCGGTGCAAATCTATCCC
>JBHHVM010000319.1:0-4590 GCA_046754265.1 Phycisphaerae bacterium | reverse complement strand
GGCCAGGGCGAGGGAGTTCATGAAGATTTCGCGGTTGCAGCCCTCACCGGCGGTGCCGGGGTCGGCGCTGATCAGGGCGTAGAGCAGGGCGGCCAGGTAGCCGGCCCATCGCCCGGCGGTGTGACGGCAGATGAGAACCAGCAGCAGCAGGCTGGTCAGGCAGGCGGCTGTCGCCAGCCAGCGGAAGACCGGTTGGGTATCGCCGAATAAGGCAATGACGACCGCGAAGAAGGCGAAGATGCCGGGCGGCTGATGGTCCCAGACGTCGGTATAGAGCTGATCGCCGGCCAACAGACGAGCGGCGGTGTAGATGTAATTGCACTCGTCGGTCTCTAAGGGCAGGTCGAAGGCGTGCAGTCGCATGCCGACTAGCAGGGCGGCGGCGACAAACAGAAGCAGGGCGTCGGCCCAGAGCAGTTTTTGGGTAGGGCTTTGAGCGGGTGTGACCGGCATGGGTTGGATCGTACGGGCTGGGGATGGCCCGGACAATGGTTTCGCCCAAGCGGTTTTAGGCGCGGCCGTCCGTCCATCACGATTGCTACGCGAGCAGTGTGGATAATCATCTGGCCAATGCGGCTTGGGGTCGGTAGACTGACCGCTCTGTTGGGAGGCGCGGCTGAGTGATTACTTTTTCGTTGCAATCGGGGTCTAACGGAAACTCGATTTACGTCGAGGCGGGCGGGGTTCGGCTGCTGATCGATGCGGGGATCAGCGGGAAGATGGCCCAGCGGCGGCTAGAAGAGCACGGGCGGGACATCCGGCAAGTCGATGCCCTGATTATCTCGCACGACCATTCGGACCACGTGGGCTGTGCGGGGATCTATCACCGCAAATTCGGCCTGCCGGTGTATATGACCCGGGTGACCTACCGAGCGGTGAGCCGGTATCTGGGAACCATTGACACGGTGCGTCACTTTCGGGCGGGCGATGCGTTGCAGTTCGGGCCGGTGACGGTTCATTCGGTGCGGACACCGCACGACGCGGCTGACGGCGTGGCCTTCGTGGTGGAATGCGAGGGCAAACGGCTGGGGATTCTGACCGACCTGGGTCACCCGTTTGCCGGGCTGGGGGGGTTGCTGGCGGGTTTGGATGCGGCCTATCTGGAGAGCAACTACGATCCGCACCTTCTGGAGACTGGGCCTTACCCGCCGCACCTAAAAGCTCGAGTACGCGGCAAGGGGGGTCACCTGTCCAACGGTGAATCGGCTGAGCTGGTGGCCGCCTGCGGTCGGGACGGACCCCGGTGGATTGCCCTGGCCCATTTAAGCGAACAGAATAACTGCCCCGACCTGGCACTGGAAACTCATCGCCAGTGCGTGGGAGCAACCTATCCGTTGCACGTCGCCCGGCGCGATGGGGTGTCGGAGGTGATGACGGTCTAGGGGCCGTCCGAGCGCGGCGGGTGCCCCATCCTTGCGGAGCAAGGGTGGGGAAAGGACCAACGCCCGATACCGTTAAGTTGTTTCTATCGGCCGCCGCGACGCCTCGGTTCCCCACCTCCGATGGATCGGGATCTACGACCTTCGCCTTCGGCGAAGAACGGGGCACCCGCGCTCGCTGGGGTTTAGAGCGCGTCCTTATAGACTTGGCGGACTTGGTTGAAGAAGTCCCGGTAGTCTTGGCTGGCGTAGTCGGGATAGGTCCAGGGCCAGGGTTGCCAGGCGGCGTTTTCGTAGTGCAGGGTGACTTCGGCATAGATGCCGCGGGCCAGGTAGAGGCGGTGGGAATAGTCCTTGGTGGTGGCCAGGACCAATTTGGAAAGGTTCAGGTAGCCGGGGTCGATGTTGATGGGGCGGGTGTCCAGGGCCAAGGCCAGGTCGTGGCAGAATCCTTTCTCCAGGTCGTTGGTGAATCGTTTGATCTCGGGCAGGCGGTCGACCGAGATGAGCTGCGCGAACGTGACGAAGCGCCGCTTGATGTCGCTGCCCATTTCGTGTTGGTAATAATCGGTGGCGGTAAACGGCCAAGTCTCGCTGGTGGCGTCGATGGGGCCGAACTGTTTGGCCAGACGGCGGCTTGCCTCGGCCATTAGATCAAGGTCGGCTGACAGCAGGCCGCAGAAGAGCTTGGCGGGCTTGGGCGGGCGGATGGATCCCATGGGGTGAAAGTCTAAAGCGCGCGGCGGCGGCGTCAATCGGACACCGATTGGGAACGACAAGCGACAAGCGAGAAGTGAGAAGTGAGAAGTTAGAAGATAGAATCCCAGGCCTGGTGCTGGTGGGTGTCCTTGGGATCATGCTTGTTGCGGGAGGGGTGGCGATGATCTATGGTTGGTTTTTCGGGGTTGTTGGAGCGTTTGGGCGTGTTATCAAATCGGCGGGTTAGTGGGGCGTGGAGGGGTTTGAGGCTGGGGGTGTGTGCGGTCGTTATCGCCGCCGTCGGTTGCAAGCGCGACGCGCCGGTCCCACCTGACCGGGCTGTGGGTCCTAGCGTGTTGTTGATCACGTTGGATACGACGCGGGCGGATCGCTTGGGGTGCTACGGGTATGGAGGCGGCACGTCGCCGAACCTGGATCGGTTGGCGGCGGCGGGGGTGGTGTTCGAGCGGGCCATGGCTCAGGCGGCGGTGACGCCGGTCTCGCACGCGTCGATCCTGACCGGGTTGAATCCGTATCGGCACGGGCTGCGGGTGATGCACGGGCTGGCCCGGAACCGGCTGGGTGATGGGCAGGTGACGTTGGCTGAGGTGTTGGAGGGGGCTGGGTATGCGACCGCTGGGTTCGTGAGCGCGTTTCCGGCTAGCAGACGTTTCGGGTTGGGGCAGGGGTTCGAGACGTTCGACGACGACTTCGGCCACACGAACGCAAACCAATTGGTGACGGACCGTGGCATTGTCAATACCGGCCGGGTGCAGCGGACGGCCAAGGACACGACCGACCGGGCGCTGGCCTGGCTAAGGGCCCGGGGTGATGGATCGTTCTTTTTGTGGGTCCACTATTTCGATCCACACGATCCGCAATTGCTGCCGCCGCCGGAATACTTGATGCAGTTCAACGTGCCCGACGAGGTGATGGCGGACACGCCGCAGCGGTTGCGGGCGATCTATGACATCGAGCTGCGCTACATGGACCTGCATATCGGGCGGCTAATCGACGCGTTGCAGCAGGCTGGGCGGTTCGAGGAGACGGTGACGGTGGTGGTGGCTGACCATGGTGAGGGGTTGGGCGATCATAACTGGTGGACGCACGGGATCTTGTATCAGGAGCAGATTCGCGTGCCGTTGCTGGTCAAGGCCCCGGGGGTGAAACCGGGCCGGCGGGTGGCGTCGGTGGTGCGGACCCTCGACATCATGCCGACGGTCTTGGAATTGGCCGGCGTGGGGCGGAAGGACTGGCCCGCGATGGAGGGCGTGAGTCTGGCGGGCGTGCTGACCGGTTCGACGCCGGTGCCGAAGTTAGCGGCCTATGCCGATTCGGTGAACAAGTTGACCTATACCTTCGCCGAAGGGTTGACCGACAACAAGGACGAGATGTTGTTCGCGTTGCTAGACTGGCCGTTCAAGTTTATCTACCACCGCGAGCATCCATCCCGCAGCGAGTTGTACGATCTATCGGCCGACCCGGGGGAGTTGCGGAATCTACTGACGGATCAACCGGCCCGGGGCAAGCGGATGATCGACCTGCTGGCCCAGCGCGACTTTCTGCCGGCCGATTCTCCGGAGGCGGCGCGGATGTCGGAGGCGGAGGTCGAGAAGCTCAAGTCGCTTGGGTATGTGAAGTGAGAAGTGGGAAGTGAGAAGTGAGAAGTGTGAAGTGTGAAGTGAGAAGTGAGAAGTGAGAAGTGAGAAGTGAGAAGCTCGACGTTGGGGGCGTCTTGCGGGGGTGGGATCGGCGGTTTAGGGTATGCGCGGGCGGTTGCGATGGGTTGGGGTGTTTCGTTCTTTTGATTGGTGTTCTTTGTCGCCCTGTGCGGATGTGAATTGGCATGAAGACTTCTAAGGCGAATGATCCATTTGGTGCGGCTTCGACGTTGGAGACCGATGGCGGAGCCGTGGGCGTTTATCGGCTCGATGCCCTGGCCAAGGCCAGGGTGGGCCACGTTGAGCGGCTGCCTTTCAGCATCAAAGTGCTGTTGGAGGCGGGGCTGCGGAACGTGGATGGGTTCAGCGTGACGGCTGACGACGTGGAACGACTGGCTTGCTGGTCGCCGCGGGCACAGGATCGGCCTGAGCTGCCTTTCAAGCCGGCCCGGGTGTTGCTGCAGGATTTCACCGGGGTGCCGGCCGTGGTGGATCTGGCGGCCATGCGGGATGCGCTGCAGCGGTTGGGCGGCGATCCCAAACGGATCAACCCGCTGATTCCGGTGGACCTGGTCATCGACCACTCGGTGCAGGTGGACCATTTTGCCACTGGCGACGCACTGGGGCTCAATGCCGACCTGGAGTTTCAGCGGAATCGAGAGCGGTACGAGTTTTTGCGTTGGGGTCAAAACGCGTTCGACAACTTCCGGGTGGTGCCGCCGGCCACGGGCATCGTGCATCAGGTGAACCTGGAATATTTGGCCAAGGTGGTGGTCCGGCGCGAGGTGAACGGTCAGACGGTGGCACTTCCCGATACGCTGGTGGGGACGGACAGCCACACGACGATGATC
>JBHHVM010000318.1:0-4601 GCA_046754265.1 Phycisphaerae bacterium | reverse complement strand
GCCAAGGGTGGAAACAATTCGGCGCCGGCGCAGCTTTTGCGGTGGGCTGTGCCCAGGCGTTGGCCATCCTTCCGGGCATTTCGAGAAGCGGCGCCACCATCTGCACGGCCACGATGATCGGTTTGCGCCGTCGCTGGGCCGGGCAATTCAGCTTCCTGATCGCCTTTCCCGCCATTTGCGGCGCCACGGCCATCAAGACCAAGGACTTGTTCGATATGCCCGCCGGGCAACTGTCCTCCCTGCCCATCGGGCCCATCATCACCGGGGCGACCGTCTCATTGGTCTGCGGGTACTTCGCCTTACGCTTGTTGATGATAGCCGTGGAGCGGGCCAAGCTGCACCACTTTGCCTACTACTGCTGGCTGGCCGGGCTGGTCGTGTTGGTGTTCATTCGCGGGTCGTGACATTGCATCGCGGGTGTGGTATCATACTAACGGTATGAGCCCAGCTGCGATCCGCGACATCCTCCGCATCAGACCCTTTGAACCAATACGGATTCACCTATCAGATGGCTCCCATTACGATGTCCGGCATCCGGAACTCATGCTGGTGACCAAACTCCATGTCGGCATCGCCTTCAACCTAGACGATGATGACATGCCCCAACGATCGGCCTGGATTGACCCCAAGCACATCGCTCACATAGTGCCGATCAACGGTAATCAGGACGAAAGTGGGTCTAACGGGTGACAGAACGCTGCCCGTAACGACGGCCCGAGACAATCACGCCGACGCCGGCCAAAACCAGCAACACCGTGCTGGGGTCCGGCACCGGTCCGCCGCGCCGTGGCGGGTCCGTCGTGTCCAGGGGGACAAATGCGTCGGGCGTTGAATCGCCTGCGTATTCTGTTGCGGGCGATGAATGTGCGATCGTCGAAGACGCCGGCGGCCGTGCATCCACCGTCGGGGTCGCGCCGTTTGCATTGGGCCCCGGCACCATCGAAGCGATCGACCCACACAGCGTCAGGAGAATAGCCATCATTGCCTCGCCGTCGCGTCCCGCAGGGCCGGGCCCTCCATTGTTTATCGGTCAGCCCGCAGCAGCGGTGTAGACACCCCCACGTCGCGCGATTCGGGCGGTAACCTGGCAAGCCCCGCTTGCAGACGCTCCGCCGGGCGGGTAGGAAGGCCCGCATGAGGGCTTGGCTTCACAACTGGCGCCAACGTCACCAACACCGGGTCAACTTGGCCCTGCACGCGGTGGGCATCCCCATGTTGGCAGCCGGTCTCATCCTGGGCCTGGTGCAATTGATCCAGGGGCGCTGGGATCTGTGGTGGAGGCCCGTCAGCCTGATCGCCGCAAGCTACCTCATCCAATGGACAGGGCACCGCATCGAAGGCAACGACGTGGGTGAGGTCATCCCCATCAAGAAGCTACTGGGCATGCCCTACATAGCTGTGTCGCCCCGGTATCGACCCCCCGACGCCGATCGGACCGATCGCATAACGCGTTAGGGCATCGCTCCGAGGTGCGTTCGTCCTTGACACCGGTGACGTCACATCTACGATGTGATTGGCAATGCTCTCCCGGTGGCTACTCCTATTCTCTGCTGTTCTTCTTGGCACCGCACCTGGACTCGCCTCGTCTTCCGATGAGGACAGCCCGCCGATCGAGTTCATCAACCCGGTCAACTACAAGATCACTCAGCGGATCACCGTCACCAACCACGATGTCTCGGCACTGGATCTACTGGAGCTGAACCTTCCGATCCCTCTCGACTGGCCCGAGCAAAAGATCACCCACGTCAGAACCAGGGGCGACCGCACGTTCCGACTCCGCGATGACCACGAAGACGGAATGATCGTCCGCAGCCTGTATCTCGACGCCGAGGTGCTGCCGGGCCCCGGGGAAATCAGATCACTGGCCGTGGCTTATCGCATGACGCGCCATGAGATTCGCACGAACGCCAAGGGCCTGGCATCCCGCAGGTACGAGCCATACGATGAGCAAAGTCAATGCTATCGCCTCAACACGCGCAGCGAGCTGCTCATCGAAGTGGACGCCCGTGAGATCAAGCGGCTTGCCGAAAAACTAAAGGCCCGGACGCAAGGCCCCTATCATTTCGCAAAGGCAGCCTACGACCACGTTGTGGAGCACACCGAGTACGTCAGCCCCTCTCCAAGTCGTGGGGCAGTGCAATGCCTGCTCAATGGACGCGCGGATTGCGGGTCGTACACAGCCTTGTTCGTGGCTCTGTGCCGGGCGGGTGGAGTGCCGGCCCGGGCGGTGGCTGGATGTTGGGCCAATGGCGAGAATCAATGGCATTGCTGGGCGGAGTTCCTTCTTCCCGGCGTGGGTTGGATTCCGGTCGATCCATCCGCTGGCGAACGAGGCCCGAAAGAGCGTGCGTACTATTTCGGCAATCTCGACAACAATCGCGTCAGCCTGGCAAAAACATTCAACCTCACCGTCAAAGCGACCAAGGGAAGCACGAAGCTGGGGTTCGTCCAGGTAGGGACATGGTGGTGGTACCCCGCGCCGGGGAGCACCGGGTCAAAGATGGCCGTCGAACATTCCTTCGTCGGCAAGCGTGCGAACAACTGACCTCGGGACATCCGCCAAGGGTAGTTTCTTCAAGCCTTATTGCCTCGTTGCCTTGTTGCCTCGTTGCCTCGTTGCCTTCCTCAATTCCGCGGCAACCAAAGGCCGCGCCGAGGATTCCAAGGACTCGCTAGGCATAAAGATGGGCCACCTGCTGGCCGTACCCGTTGTAGAGCAGCGTGGGGCGCCGTTCACCGATGCCGATCATCCTCTCGCTGGCCTGCGACCACCGCGGGTGCGGAACCTCCGGGTTCACGTTGGCGGCAAAGTCGTACTCGTTCGGCGTCAGATCATTCCAAAAAGTGTGCGGCCTATCGGCCGTAAACTCGATCTTGACGATGGATTTGATGCTCTTGTAGCCATACTTCCAGGGCACCACCAACCGAATGGGGGCCCCGTGCTGGGCCGGAAGTTCGTGCCCATAGATTCCGGTGGCCAGTAGGGTCAACTCGTTGCTCGCCTCCGCCATGGAGAGGCCTTCGTAGTAAGGCCATTGATACCCGCCCATCTGCTTGATGCCCGGCATTTGGGCGGGGCGATGCACCGTCACCATCCGCACGAACTTGGCATCGCTCTTGACTTGAACCTTCTCGATCAGAGCCTTGAACGGAAAACCGGTCCAAGGCACCGCCATGGCCCAGGCCTCGACGCAACGAAAGCGATACAATCGTTCTTCCAACGGCATCGTGCGGACCAGCTCGTCAATATCAAACTTGCCCGGCTTGTGGACCAACCCGCCGACTTCCACCTGCCACGGCCTGATCTCAAAACCCTCCGCCAGTTTCCAGACGGCGGCCTTGTTGGTGGTAAACTCGTAATAGTTGTTGTGACGGGCTGCGACCCTCTCGGCCGTCACCGGCCGGTCCAATTCAAACGCCGGGTTTCGCTTGGCTGGATAAAGGTCCGACGTCGGCGTCGGCTTGAGTTTGGGAAGCGGCGCCGATTTGCCCGACCCGGCGACGGCCTGCTGATCGCCGGCTTCACGGGGCGCACATCCGCCCCCGATCAGTACCACGCCCGCGGCGCCGGCAGCGGTCTGCGACAGGAACTGCCGACGGTTCAGAAACGCCGGCTCGGGCGTCACCATGTTGGGCGGGATCGTCCAGGGCTTCTCCCGGCGAATGAGTATCATGGCTTGGCCCTTCCGTGCGTGGCACCGGTCAACGACACGGCCCATCGGTCGTTCAACTTCCTCCGCCCATCATCATAGCCAACCGCCCGGCCAGAGGCTATATTCCGCAAGCTCGCCCAAGCTGGGCTGGTGACCGCCACGACGCGGGAGACTTGTGTCATGATCGAAACGCCCGACTCGTCGGGGCCGAAAGACGCCTGCACCATTCGCCAGGCTGGGCCCACCGACATCGACATCATCGCCCGATTCAATGCCGCGATGGCCACCGAAACCGAGGGGCGAGACCTGGACCTCCCACTGCTGCGATCCGGTGCCAAGGCCGTATTGGAAGATCCGGTCCGTGGCCTGTACTTCCTCGCCGAAGTCGATGGGCGGGTCGTAGCCCAGACCATGATTACATACGAATGGAGCGATTGGCACAGTGGTTGGTATTGGTGGATTCAAAGCGTCTACGTCGACCCCGACCATCGCCGGAAAGGCGTGTTTCGAGCCATCCACCGGCACATCGCCCGGGCGGCCCGGGCCGAGCCCGACGTCTGCGGGTTGCGTCTTTACGTGGACCAGCGCAACCAAGCCGCCCGCAGCACCTATCCCCGGCTAGGTATAAACCCCACCCAATATCTCGTGTACGAGGAAGACTGGTCAGCCACGGTTGGCCATTGATCGGCGCCGAGACCGTATGTCGGGCGCCTAGTGCTCCGTCAGTCCTCAATTGATGGGTAAAGTCGGCGTAGGCGTATCCGTGCGTCATTCATCGTGAATCGCCAGTTCGCCTTGGCGTTGACGGCGTTGCGTTTTGTTTCCCAAGCGGATACCTCGCGCGTCAGTTCGTTCCTGTTGTCGATACGGCGGGCTAGGCACTGCCGCCCCAAGATGCCCAGTTCGATCTCGGCCATGTCCAACCAGCTCCCGTGCTTGGGCGTATAG
>JBHHVM010000317.1:0-4602 GCA_046754265.1 Phycisphaerae bacterium | reverse complement strand
GGGGGTCAACTGGTCAAGCTGCGTGCAGGTTTGACCCGGCGTGTAGGACACGCCGTTCAGACCGCCGAAGCACTGGACTTGAGTCGATTCGAAGCAAACCGCACTCGCATCGCAGCACGCACCGCGCTCGCATGCGTCGGGGATCCCGTTGGGCGGGCCACCGGCGCCGTCGTTGAGGTCCTGGCAGTCATTGGTGCCGGGCACCAACGGACCCTGATAGGTTCCGTTCAGGCCCAGCGGGTTCTGACAGGCGTCCGGATCGGCGATCACGCAACTGCCGTTGGGCAGGCAGCACGGACCCGGTGCCAAAGCCGGACACGGCGTCTGGACTTCCAGATCGTAGCCACCGCGGGCAGCGCCGTCCCAGGCCGAGAACTGAATGTAATACGTGTTCCCGACGGTCAGGCCGCTCACGCAGATGAAGGCCTGCCAGGGGGCGGCGGCTGGACCGCAATCGTCCTCGCCACAGCCAATCTCAGTCAGGGTGGCCCCGAACCCGCCGTTGCAGGCCCCGCCATAGACGGCCATGGTCGGGTCGCCACCACCAGGAGGCGAGCCCGTGCCGGCCGGGTTGCTGTTGCAGGTCGTGGCCAGCACCGACGTCGACTGGGCCACGAACGAGTACCACGAGGTCCCGGATTGATCCGAACCATTCGCACAGGAATAGAACGGGATCGGGGGCGTGTCGTCGCCCTCCAGGCACTGCGGGTGATTGGCATCACCCGGGCTGGTGTACAGGGTGCAGTTGTTGATCGCCTGGTTGCCAATGCCATTGGTGCCCAGGGAGATTGGCGTGGCGTTGCCACAACCCAACTGACAGGCTGGAGTCTGCCCACCCGGATCGCAGGCCGTGCCTGCGCCCAGGCCGGTACCGCTGTTGGCCGTGGGACGTCCGGTCGGACCCACACGGTCGCACTCGGGACCGGTCAGGTCCGCGCAGCTACCATCGCCGAAGCAACAAGCCTCCGAACAGGGGCTCTCGGGGCAACTGACCACCAGGTTGTAGCGGTGGCACTCAAACGTGACCGGGGCACCGGCCGCGCCGATCGAGCCGGCAAAGGCCCAGATTCGCCCCGGCGGGAAGCACTCGGTCACCGTGATGCTGGTGCCGCAGGCCTGATCGGTATGGAAGTCGACCGGCGTGATGTACCCGGTCAGGTTCAGGCAGGCTTCATCCCGAGTGGCCCAATTGTGTACGCCGTCGATCTGCTGAATAAACCCGGTGACGGCGCCCTCGAAGTCCGACGTCATGATCAAGGTGATCCGCGTCGACTGCGTCAAGATGAGCTCGAACCAGTCGGTGTCGCGACGGTTACCCGAGCGGTAGGTCTCGCCGCACATGGTAGTGTTGCAGATCAGCGGGCTAAAGACCGCCCCCACGGAGGTGTTGCAACCGCCGTTGAAGGTGTCGTCCGCGTCCAGCAGGCAGGAAGGCTCCATCTCGAGCAACGAGCCCGGCGGGCACGGCAACGGGTGACACGGGAAGATAAACTCACAGAACCCGGTCAAACTGTTGCAGAACATCCCGACTGGGCAGGAACCCGGAAGGCAGCCACCACGCAGCAAGCTGTCGTTACCCGGCTCTTGGTTGGTGACCACGAACGGCTCAGCCAACTCCACGCCCAGCGTGAAGTTCGCCATCTTGCCGCTCTTGGACGTCGAGCCCTTCGAGCCCGTCGTCCCCGACGTGCTACCACTTGTGATCGCGTTCATCGCCGCATAAGCCGTCAGGCTACACGCCGCGATGCCGACCACCGCTACGCCGATGACTTTGCGCCATCGACAACATCCAGAAGCTTCATTCATCATCCAATACCTCCGTTAGGGAAAACCCTTCCCCATCACATTACCGATTCACCGCATGGCTCATGCAGGTGACCAATCCGCCGGTCAGGCCCGCTAGCTCGGTCTGAAAAGCGGCTTACACCGCTCCAAGGGAACGGTGCGATAGACGACATTCAATGTTAAGTCTGACGTTCTTTCCTTGTCCTCCAACACACCTCCGTTTCGTGACCGCCAAGAAACCTGAACTAAGCTCGGCCAAGGGTAGCGGCCTGACCCTTCCTCGCTGACGCACGATGTCCTTACAATTCTGCTTGTGTTGATCTGAATCCAACCCCATTGCCCACCACCCAAGCGGTGCGATGGCTACCGGCTCGGGAAGCAGCCTCATCGTTTGGATGGGATGATCCCTCCTGGTCTTTGTTGACCCAATGTGTCCGCAAGTCCAAGGCGGGTAACCCGTCAGTCACACTCACACAAGTCCTTACGGATCACCCCTCAAATCCCGGCAAATCGCGTTTTGCTTGCCCTGTTTCAGTTCTGTATCATAGCAATCTTGCCACCGGGCTGCAAGCCAATCTGGCCCTAAGGTTTCCCCATTCTGACGCTCCCCGCCCCCTTTTTGTCAGACCAGGGCTATGGGAGAGGTCGGGAAAAAAGCAGTACCCCAAACATTCCTCAACGCCACACGAAAAAATGAATTCGCATTGACATTAGAACGAAAAGGACCGAGATTCGCGGGGTCCACAGAGGCCACGCTGCGGTCCGACTTGGCGCTCTGCCTGCCCGAAGGGTCAATGGGTTGGAAAGCTGGGGGGACTAGCCATGTGGTAGGGGTTCGGGAGGTATCTATCAGGTGCTGAATTCGAGGGTCAGATCCTGGTCCGATAGTCCGAATCCCGCCAGAGCAGGCTAATCAGCAGATTGACAGCCAGGGCAGCAACGAAGGCCAGGGGCAGGTTATAGACCTCCACCTGGCCGATTTGGTTGTTCATCACAGCCTTCCAGAGGATGGCCACCATGAACCCCGTGGCCATGCCCGCGACGCACCCGGCATAGGAAGCCCGCTTCCAGAACAGGGCCAGGATCAACTGAGGCCCGAAGGCTGCCCCCATGACCGCCCAGCCGTAGGTTAACACGTACTGATAGACGTTGACCTCCTGCCTGATGACCAGCAGCACGGCCAAGATGCCCAACCCCAGAATGGTGAGCCGGTTCATCAACATGTGGGCGGTTTTGCCGCTGCGGTTGCCCAGCCGGGCGAAAAGGTCGCTGGCCACGCTACTGCCTGCGACCACCAACTGGCTGTCGGCCGTGGAGCAGATGGCCGCCAGAACCGCGGCCAGCACCAGGCCCGATAATACGCCGGGCAGCAGGTGCATGGCTGACAGCACCAGGGCCAACTCCTGCTGCTGGGTGCCCTCGGCCAGCATGGGCTGGGCCCAGGCTTGGCCGGTAATGGCCATTTGCCGGGCGAACAGACCCACCGTGACCGCGCCCCAATAAACCAGGGCGCCCCACACGAACGAAATCATGCCGCCGGCCAAGACCTCTCGCCGGCTTTTGAGTGACATGAATCGGGCCAGCACGTGGGGCTGACCCGGATAACCGAAGTTGATGCCCAGTGCCCCCGAGCCCAGCAGGAATCCGATGGCCACGCTGACCGGCTTGTTGGTGGTGAAGTAGACCAGGTTGGGGTCGTGCTCGCGCAGGACGTTCAAGGTTTGCCCGAGGCCCCCTTGGTCGATGAGCAGGTAGATGGGGAAGAGTACCAACGTGCCCACCATCAAGAGAGCTTGCAGGAAATCCGTCCAGCACACCGCCCGGAATCCCCCGCTGACCGTGTAGACCAAGACGATGGCTGCCCCGACCAACACGCCGACTTCGTAGTCCAGCCGGTCGGACAGGGCGGCAAAGGATTTTCCCGCGGCGGCGAATTGAGCGGCCACGTATAGGAGCATGGCCACCAGAATCACGACCACGCTGAGAATCCGCAGTACCGGTAGGCGCTCGGCGAAGCGCAGCGAAAAGTAATCGGGCAGGGTCAGGGCCCCTAGCTTCCGCGATTGCTCGCACAACGGCCCAGCCAACACGAACCAGTTAAACAAGAATCCGCACAGACATCCTGGAATGATCCAATAGGCTTGGACACCCTGCGAAAACGCCAACCCCACCAGCCCCAGCGTGACCCAACCCGACTCGCTTGAGGCTGACGCGGACAGGGCTGCCAGCCAACCGCCCAGCGATCGCCCCGCCAGAAAGTAATCCTCATCACTCTTCTTGGCGTAGCGGGCGCTGAATAGCCCCACGGCCACGATGGCCAGCGTGTAGGCCGCAAATGAGATGGCCAGCACCGTCGTGTTGACGCCGGATTCGGTCATTTAGCGCACGCTGAAACTGATATTCAGGTCCGTCGGAATGGTCACGTCGGCGTGGGAAAAGGTAAACACCAACGTGTCGCCGCAGTTGAAATCTTCGCCGTCGCCGCGAAAGACGGGAGTGTCGTCGCTGGGTCCGATGCTGCCGAACAATTGCAGGTCGGCGTTTTCGATGATAACGGCCTGAAGGTCGTCGCAACTCTGGGGGGCCAGCGACACGGTCTGACCCGGCGGAATGGTGGTGTCCACCTGCTCGCTGTCGAGTTCGCCGCTGGTCAACACCCCTTCGAGCACGTCGTCGTCGGGATGGAAAAAGAGGGTGACGTCCACCGGGAAATCCGGCGAGGTGTTGACCAGTTGGACGTTCATCAAAGACCCCAGCGCCCCGGCGCCGGCCCCAGCGCCCCCCACGGCCGCGGCCCCAACGCCGCCACCCGCCGGC
>JBHHVM010000316.1:0-4606 GCA_046754265.1 Phycisphaerae bacterium | reverse complement strand
GTATCGAACACCCGTCCTTCGCCGGGCATGTCGTCCCCGCCGAACCGTGAATCGAAAACGTGGCCCGTGATTCCTGACGTCTCTTCAGAGCACGCGTCGATGGCCACGGACACATGCCCCGCCCGGTGCGAGGGGCGGTTGGCAAACAGGAAGGCGACGGCGCCGATGGCCAGGACCACGGAACCGAGCAGCAGCCCGCGGCGCAGCCCGCCCCGTAACACGCTGCCGATGAACAACACGCCGATCAGAACGCCCACCAATAACCCCAACCGTGGGACCACGCCCATTCCAATAGCGGCTATCGTTGCGTCCATGAGAACCTCGAGGTCAAGCCTGCTTCCGTTTCACCCAATCGTCGTCCCGGGCCACTTCGTCTTGCGGAGGGACGGGTGGCGGCGGGTGGGCGGTGTCCACCTCGACTGCACCGCTGTCATCCAGGTCGGTCGCCTCCGCAACGGGAATCCGAACCGCCCGGGCCGCGGGGTTGAAGTCACCGGCCACGAATGAAGCTTGCTGTCGCCGTCCCCGGGCAAAGAGCAACACCACAAAGAGCAACGAACCAAAGACCAGGCCGACGATTGCGGGAATATGTCCGTCGTGACCCAGGATGTACTCGCGCGGTAGGGCCAGGGCGCTGATGGTCACGCCCATGGCAGTCATGGAGGCAGCCTGAAGAAACGGTCTTAGCGTTTCCTTCCAAAAGCCGGGGCGCTTCCGCTGGGTCGTCTTTCGTAACGCGAAAATCATCCAACTGAAACAGCTCACCATGCCGCAACTAAAGCCCCATACGTCACTGTAATGCATCCGGGCACTGCCATGATGGTTGGCGTAGCCGTAATCCACCGTCTCCATGGCCAGCAGAATAATGCAGATGATCATCCCGCCGGCCAGCAGGAACGCCAGGATGCTGAAGATCGCCCTGGCGAAACCCGAACGCATCGGCGCCGGCGGAGCATTGGATGCCCGGCCTACACCGCGAAAACGTTGATCCATGGGAATGCCCAGGGGGATGTTTCGCGGGTCATCGGTGATGGCTGATCCCAGCGGGCCCATGGGCGGCGCCTCTGCTCGGGGAGACGAAGCCGCCTGGCGGGCTTGGCGTTGCGCCCGGTGATGATGCACTCGATCCCTGATTCTTCCGCCCAAAGTGCCGCCACCAGCCACCACCGGAGGCCAGGCCCAGCCCAACACCTGCACGCTCAGCAGCGCCCCAGCCGTGACACCGGCCGTCAGCAGAGCGAACGAGTCGGCATCGAGGATATGGGCGAACACAAAGGCCACAAAGCCGCCCCACAGCGCGTCCCAGATCTTCAGGTCCTTTTGGGACCCCATGTTCAACCGTTCGTTCCAATTGGTTAGCGCCGTCACAATCAGCAAGGCCAGCAAAGCAGCCAGACCGTCATCGCCACCTTCAGCGAATACCGGAGCCGCCCCGGCCCCCATGAAGGGCAAACAGCAAGCCAGGGTGATCAGCCGATGCACCCAACTGGGGTTCGTGCCGCTGAGCATCGAGCCAGCCAGCCATCGGGCCAGAAGCACACCGCCGGCAATGGCCATCACCAGCAAGGACGAACTGACGCCCGCATAGATGCCCAAGTCGTGCTTGCCGCCCTGGGCCACCAGCACCCCCACACCCACCCCAATGGCCGTCGCCATGATGCCGGCCAGAAACAGCCGCTTGAATCGCTCGCCCGGCTCCAGGTTCACCGCGGCGCCGAAGGCCATCGCCGGTTCAGCCGCAACCGCCTGCCGCGCCGGCCGCCCTCCCGACAGCTTGTTCAGCTTCTTTTCCATCTTGCGGTCGATGCGGTCCATGCGTTTGGCCAAACGCCCGCTGACTTCCTCCAATCGGCGCCGCCCCACCCATTCGTGGGGCTGGCCCACGACCGGCGAACCCGCCACCGGAATCGCCTTGGGCGGGGCCATCGGATTGGGTGACGGCACGGGCGAGTCGGCCAGGTCACCCGCCGCCCGGCGGGCTACACCGCTTAGGCTGGTGGGGTTAAACCCGCCTACCGACTGACGCACATCCACCACCTCGAACAGCTCGCCGACCATCTCGTCCACGGTCTGATAGCGCTCGTTGGGATCCTTGGCCAGCGCCTTGCGAATCACCCGCCCGAACGGCGCAGGCAGATTGTCCACCTCGGGCTGCTCGGTCAGGTGTTTCATCAGCACCTCGCCCATGCTGGCCCCTTCAAAGGGCACCTTGCCCAGCAGCATTTCGTAGAGCATCACCCCCACCGCGTAGATGTCGATGCCGCGGGAGTAGTTCCCGCTGCCCACTTCCGGGGCCATGTAATGCACCGTGCCGATGCTGGCGGTCTGGGCGCTGTGCCGCGACACGGCGATGAACTTGCTCAAGCCGTAGTCGCCGATCTTGACGTATCCGTCTTCATAGAAAATGTTGCCCGGCTTCATGTCCCGGTGGACGATGCCGCGATCGTGCAGATAGCTCAGCCCCTTGGCGATCTCGCGCACGAAGTAGGCCGCCTTCTGAGGCCCCAGGCCGTCGGCTTCGGCGATGAGCAGGTCGCGCAACGACGGGCCCGAGACGTATTCCATCACGATGAAGTACTCGCCTTCGTCGCTCTTTTTGACGTCGAAGATGGTCACCAGGTGCGGGCTTTTGAGGTTCATGCACTGCGACACACCGCGAAGTTCCAGCTCCGGGTTGTCCCGCAGATACTTCAAGGCCACTTCACGGCCCCCGTCGCTGACCGCGTAGTACACCTCGCCGAACCCGCCCCGGCCCACGCCACGCTGGATGGTGTAGTCGTCCAGCGGTCGATCGCCATGTTTGAACCGATAAGCCATGGTGCTCTCTTTCGTCTGGCCGCCGGTGGGCCAGAAACCCATGTGGCACCGGTTTTCAACCGGTGGAGCCCGACGGAAAACACAGGTCAAACACCTGTGCCACCTCTTTAGGCTGCAAATGCGTGGACGTGCAACGTCCCAGCCATGCGGTCATGCATGCCGCGTTTTTGCGAATCGAACGGAATCATCAGGTATCCGATGCACATAATCGCCAGGCTCAACAGCTTGGACAGCGCCCTGGCAAACGCCTGCCACTCACCACACGGACGCCCGTCGGCGCTGATGACCTTGATGCCACAAACCTTTTTACCCAGCGTCTGCCCGTTCCACCGGCTAATCAGCAAGCCCTGATAGACGATCGATGCCAGAAAATAGAACGGGTTGTTCTCCTGCGAAAAACCAAAAATCTCAACCACCAGCCCAGCCGCGGCGCCGAGCACGATGACGTCGATCAAGGCGGCCGCGGCCCGGACCCAGAAACCGGCGTAGCAAAGCCGTCCTGCCGCCGCCTCGGGCGACAATTCGTGAACCGGAACCGCAGCCGGCGCGGCGAACGGTTCCGCAACGGACGGCTGCATGAACTTGGCTCGACCCGGAGGCAGCCCCCACGCAGGCGCGGGCTGTGTGGCACCGGTTTCCAACCGGTGGTCTCCCGCCGGGCCCCATCCAGGCGCGTGGGGCGGATGCGGGGGAACCGGTGGCGGCCCCGGCGCACGCATCGGTCGGGGTATCGGCGGCGGCCCATCGGCGAGTCTGACCTGTTCGGCCAAGGCGCCCAGGGTGGCCGTGTCGAATCCCGCCAGTGAGTCGCGGACCTCATCGACGCCCATCAGCTCCGCCATCATCTCCCCGACGGTCTGGTAGCGATCGTTGGGGTCCTTGGCCAGGGCCTTGCGAATGACCCGCCCAAACGGTTGGGGCAGTTGATCAACTTCCGGCTGGGCGGTCAGGTGTTTCATCAGCACCTCGCCCATGCTGGCCCCCTCGAACGGCACCTTGCCCATCAGCATCTCGTAGAGCATGACCCCCAGGGCATAGATGTCGATGCTGCGGGAATAGTTGCCGCTGCCCACTTCCGGGGCCATGTAATGAACCGTCCCGATGCTCGAGGTCTGGGCGCTGTGCCGGCTGGTCGAGATGAACTTGCTCAGCCCATAGTCGCCGATCTTGACGTAACCCTCTTCGTAAAAGATGTTCCCCGGCTTGAGGTCACGATGCACGATGCCCCGGTCGTGAAGGTCAGCCAAACCCTTGGCGATCTCGCGGATCAGATAGGCCGCCTTCTGCGGACCCAGCCCGTTCGGCTCCGCCACCAGGATGTCCCGTAGCGAAGGCCCGTTGATGTACTCCATCACCACGAAATATTCGCCGTCGGGGCTCTGCTTGACGTCGAAGATTTTGACCAGGTGCGGGCTCTTGAGGTTCATGCAATGGCTGACCCCGCGCAGCTCGACCTCGGGATTGTCACGCAGGTATTTCAACGCGACCTCTCGGCCGCCGTCGCTCATCGCGAAGTAGACTTCGCCGAACCCCCCCCTCCCCACGCCCCGTTGAATCGTAAAACCGGGCAGGGGCCTGTCGCCGTGCCCGAAACGATAGGCTGGTGCGCGTGGGTTGGACGGCGGATTGTAGGCCGGCGTCTGCATCTTCTTGGCACTCGATCCCGCAATAGCGTCCTCGACGGTCTGAAAGGCCTCCTCAACGGACTGGACGATGGAAATCAGCATGATTCTAAACCAGCGACTGTCCGGGGGCCACGACCCGCCACGGTTCGATCACGAAACTGACC
>JBHHVM010000315.1:0-4619 GCA_046754265.1 Phycisphaerae bacterium | reverse complement strand
GCAACCGCTCCAACTCGGTGATGTCCGCATCATCGGTGTGCGTCACGTGAGGAATCGTATAGACCGACCGGGCCATCTGCTTGGCAATGGTCTTGCGAATCTGGCTCAGGCCCACCCGGCGCGTCGGGCCCCATTTGTCCATCTCCGCCTTGCCCGGCAGCGACGCGGGCCGTGGCGGAACCGGGGCTGCGCTCCCGCCGCCACCGGTGGCGGCTTTCTCTACGTCGGCCTTTAGCACCCGACCTCCAGGCCCCGAACCCGCGACTGCCGCCAGGTCCACGCCCATCTCCCGGGCCAGCTTGCGCACGGCCGGCGCTGCCGGGACCGTCTTGCCCGTGCCACGTTGGGCGGGCGCCGCCGGAGCCGACGCCGGCTTGGCAGCCGCTGGTGCCGGTTTCTTTACCTTGGCTTCAGCAACCTTGGCGTCGCCGTTGCCCGAAAAGCTGACCATCACGTCGCCCACGTTGATCGTCTGGCCGGCCTCGACGTGAATCTTCTCGGCCACCCCCGCATAGGGCGACGGAATCTCAACGGCGGCTTTGTCCGTTTCCACCTCAATAATGGCCTGGTCCTCAGCCACTTGATCGCCTTCGGCAATGAGCACCTGAACCACCTGGGCCTCGGCGATGCCCTCGCCCAAGTCCGGAAGCATGAAGTCACGCGACATGGTCTCGTCGTCCTCTCTGACCAGGATCGTTCGGCTTCAAAAAGCCAGCGTCTCCCGGGCGGCGTGCGCGATGCGCTCTGCGTTGGGCAGGTAGGCCCGCTCCCGGGCAAAGTAGGGGAAGTGTACGTCGTAACCGGTGATTCGTCGAATAGGCGCTTCCAAATGCTCCAGCGAAGTCTCCACGATGCGGGCCACCACCTCCGCCCCGATGCCGCACGTTCGCGGAGCCTCGTGAATCACCACCGCCCGCCCGGTTTTGCGCACCGAGGCCACTATCGTCTCGGTGTCCATCGGCGAGACGGTCAACAGGTCGATCACTTCAACGGCCGCCCCGTCGCCGTCGGCCAACTCCTCCGCCGCCTCCAACGTCGGCCTCATCATGGCCCCGTACGCGATCAGGGTGATGTCCGTCCCCTCCCGGGCCACTCGAGCTTGGCCGATCGGCATCAACTCCGGCTCGTCCGGGACTTCCTCCTTAAAAGCTCGATACAGCGCCTTGGGCTCGAAGAAGATCACCGGGTCGGGATCCGCAATCGCCGAAGCCAACAGCCCCCGGGCGTTGCGAGGCCCCGACGGGATCACCATCTTCAAGCCGGGCGTGTGGGCGTAAAGCGCTTCGCGCGATTCACTGTGGTGCTCAATCGCACGAATACCCCCGCCGTATGGCATACGTATAACCATCGGCATGTGATAACGGTTCAGCGTCCGGTTGCGATAGCGACTGACGTGACCTTCAACCTGGTGAAACGCCTGGTAGGCAAACCCGGAAAACTGCATTTCGCAGATAGGCTTGAGTCCATAAATGCACATCCCCACGGCACAGCCCACAATACCGGCCTCGGCCAATGGCGTGTCGATCACCCGTTGGGAACCAAACTCCGCCAACAACCCTTCGGTGACCCGAAAGACCCCTTCGTCCTTGCCAACATCTTCGCCGAGAATCAGGACGGTCTCGTCGCCGGCCAGAGACTGCTGTAGCGCCAAGTTCAGCGCCTTGACCATGTTCAACGCTGCCATCAATCCTCCTCAGTTGGGTGGGCCGGGCCCACCATCATCTTGAAGATTCCCCCGACTCCTGCGACATCATCTGGGCCAACTCCGCCCGCTGGGTCACCAACTCAGCCGGCATCTCCGCATAGACGTTGTCAAACCCATCCAGCGGGCTCACCTCGCCGATGGCCTCATAGGCTGCAACCCCCCGCCGAACCTCAGCCTCCACGTCCGTCTCGATTTCCGATTCGGTGGCCTCATCCAGGACGCCCTTGGCCTTCAAATACTTCGTAAACCGCGGCAATGGATCCGTCTTCTCCCACTTTTCAACGTCCTCTTGGTTACGATACTTGGTCGGATCATCAGCCGTGGTGTGAACGCCCAGGCGATAGGTCACCGCTTCGATCAACGTCGGCCCGCCGCCCGCACGGGCCTTGTCCACCGCCTCTTTTCCCGCCGCATACGTCGCCAGCACGTCGTTGCCGTCAACCTGCAGCCCGTCAATCCCATAGGCCAACGCCTTCTGGGCCAGCGTCTTGGAGTGGGTCTGCTTTTCGCGCGGAATCGAAATGGCCCAGTGGTTGTTCTGAATCACAAAGACCACCGGCAACTCGAACACCGCCGCAAAGTTCAGCGCCTCGTGGAAATCCCCCTCCGACGTCCCGCCGTCGCCCACAAACGCCAGCGCCACCCTGGCATCGCCCTTGAGTTTCATCGCCCAGCCAATGCCGGCCGCGTGCAGCAACTGCGACGACACCGGCACGCAGATGGGCGTATCGTTCACCCCTTCGGGCACCAGGTTGCCCTCTTCATACCCACCCCAGAACCAGTAAATGCTCTCGATAGGCCAACCCCGATACAAACACGCCCCGGTTTCCCGAAAAGCCTGCACCATCCAATCTTCTTTCCGAAGCGCGAACGCCGGGCCGATGTGGGCCGCTTCCTGCCCTCGCGTCGGACCATACGTCCCCATCCGACCCTGCCGCTGCAGGTTGACCGCCCGCTCATCCACCCGCCGGGTCAGCAGCATGGCCCGGTACAGCTTCAGCAGCTTGTCACCGTCCAGATCGGGCTCCAGCTTCGAGTCCACCTGGCCCTTCTCATCCAAAACAGATAAGTATTCCAGCTTAGGCCCGATGGGGATCGCTCTTCGGGGCACTGGGTTTGGCCTTTCTTCTTCTTCGCTAGCTAGTGCTTTGTCAAACATAGACTGAGGGTTGGCACGGTCTACCGGCGCAGTCGGTAGGCCGTGAGGATGGCGGGAACCCACGGCCTGGCTGCGCCAGACCGTGCCACCCAATCCCTCAATTGACGGCTGACGCGGCGCTAGGGTCGCAGACAGGTCCGCCGTCTCCCCGACACGCATCGGGGCCGAAGCATTGTACACAAACCACGCGCCGCGCAAAGTCCCACCCGGGGCGTCCCGATGGGGCCCTTGCAAAATAACCGGCGTGTGATAAGGCCTCCTCGATTATTTTTCACAGCTTGACGCGCCCTCGAGGGTCCGGGTCCAATGGCTGACCGAAGTGAATACCCCAACTCGTTTCTTGCATACGGAGGTGCCCCATGGCCGGTGACGGTGGCTGGTATTGCGTGATCGACGGCGACGCCGTCGGACCGATGGCCCGTTCGGAACTCTTGACTCGAATACGCCGGGCTGACGGACCCAACACCCTGGTCTACGGACCGGGCATGGCCGACTGGGACAAGGCCCGGCACGTCGCCTCGCTCGCCGCCGACCTGTCCGGCGCCGGCGGGCCGCCCAAAACCCCAAAAGCCCGCGTCGCCGACGAGATCGACTACGAAATCTTCGGCGACGACATGCAGTTCGTCGAAATCACCCTGGACCCCCAAGAAGTCGTCGTCGCCGAAGCCGGGGCCATGATGTACATGACCGACGGCATCCAAATGGAAACCGTCTTCGGCGACCCGTCCAAACAACAGGGCTTTCTCGGAAAACTCCTCGACGCCGGCAAACGCATGGTCACCGGCGAGTCCCTCTTTTTGACCACCTTCGGAAACACCGGCAGCGCCCGGGCCCAGGTGTCCTTCGGCGCCCCCTACCCGGGCCGAATCATCCCCATGCACGTCGACGAACTCGGCGGCGAAGTCCTCTGCCAGAAAGATGCCTTCCTCTGCGCCGCCCGGGGCACCCAGATCGGAATCGCCTTCCAGAAGAGAATCCTCACCGGGCTGTTCGGCGGCGAAGGCTTCATCCTCCAACGCCTCACCGGCGACGGCCTGGCCTTCGTCCACGCCGGCGGCACCATTCACCGCATGGAACTCAACCGCGGCCAAACCATACGCCTGGACACCGGCTGCCTGGTCGCCCTGCTGCCCTCCGTCAATTACGACATCCAAATGGTCGGCGGAATCAAGAACTCCATCTTCGGCGGCGAAGGCCTCTTCCTGGCCACACTGACAGGCCCCGGCACCATCTGGGTCCAATCCCTACCCTTCACCCGCCTGGCCGGGCGAATCCTCGCCAACGTGGGCCCCAAGGGAAAAGGCGAAGGCTCCCTGCTGGGAGGCCTGAGCAACATCTTTGAGAACCGCAGTTGAAACCGGGATAGGCCACAGCCCGGAAGAGCACACGGGCATGACAAAGGCCCCGTAGACAATGACGCCCGGCATGTCTGCCGAACAGGCAGCAAGAAAGCGGCCCGAACAAATCGGACGGCTGGGTCGATCTTTGGTCGCCTAACTGCCGTCGTCAAAATCTGCGCCAATCTGCGAAATCTGCGGAAGGCCGTTTCTTTGTTTTTCTTGTTTCTTGGTCCCGCCACGCGACCGACGCCCTACAGCTCCTTGGCACACTTCAAGATCGCATCATAGTTCGGATGCTCCGCCACCTCCGGCACATACTCCGCATAGCGAATGGTATCGCTTGCATCCACCACGAACACCGCCCGGCACAGCAGCCGCAGGTCCGGGATCAAAGTGCCGTAGGCCTTGCCGAATT
>JBHHVM010000314.1:0-4625 GCA_046754265.1 Phycisphaerae bacterium | reverse complement strand
TGCGGTTGGCCGGTCTGTACGCGTTGGGGCGATGCAGGTTTCGTTCGGAGCGCGGGGGGGAAGTTGAGCAGCGACTTCGTGAGGTGTTGGCGAATTCGCTCAACGGTGGAGACATTCCGACGGCTGTGGCGGTCATCGAAGCGCTTGGTACCGTCGGGGACCAAAGGCACGTACCGCTGATGTTGGACGTGGTAGACCGGTTCTCCGATCAGCCCATGTTGCAATACGCGGCTGGGCGGGCGGCAGCGCGGCTGGACCGGGAGGCGGGGGTTGAAGCCTTGATGGAACTATGCGGCTCGTGGCACGACGAGGTGCGGGAGCTGGCGGCGTGGAGGATCAGCCAGATGGAGCCGCCGCCGGTGGAGCGTTTGATGACGGGCATGCAATCGGGGGGCGATCCGCTGCGCGGTGGGGCAGCCTTGGCGCTGGCCTTGTGCGGAGTGTGCGAGCTTGGCGTGGATGAACCGCTGGTGCCGTGGCTGGTGCGGCGTTTTGACACCAACGACGTGGCGTTCGAGCTATCGTGGCAGATTCGAGCGAATTACCTCTCAGCCCGGATTCTTTGCCACGACGACACGGCACGGGCGGACCTGGAGGTGTATTGGCTCAACAGGCACGTCTCGCGCATGGGGCTTTACGTGGCACTGCTTGCCTCGGGGGATTTGCTGCCCATGGAGGCGTTGCTGGGCGAGCTGCCGGTGGTGGACGTCGCATCGTTCTTGCGCGACGCGGGTTTCGGTGAGGTGTTGGCTCGCTACGTTCCCGAGGCACCCCGGTTTGCGTGGCAGGAAGACGAGGCCCTTCGTCGCTATCAGGTCGACCGGTTGCGGGACTGGTGGCGCGTGTTCAGGCATCGGTTAGTCTTCGATGGGCAGCGGCGGGTGTTCGTCGTGCGTTGACGATCGGGGGGGCGATCTCTATGTTTAGACAGTGTATCGGTGAAAAGCCTCTTGCAGTCGGCGAAGTTGGGGGTCCGCGCGGGCTTAAGCCCGCGGCTCGCTTACGTCCCCGAATACTCATTGGACCGTCGGCGCGCTCTGGATGACCATGAATCAGTCCCTCGGGTTGTATGGCGGCAGTTTTGACCCCATTCATTTCGGGCATCTTATCATTGCGCGGGCTGTGGCTGAGCGTTTGGGGCTCGAACGGGTCTTGTTTCTTCCGTCGGCCGACCCGCCCCACAAGCAAGCCCAACAACTGACCAACCCCATGCACAGGGCTGAGATGGTCAAGTTGGCGGTGGCCGGCGACCCCTTGTTCGGGTTCGACGATTTTGATCTTCGACGTGCTGGGCCGACCTATACGCTGGAGACGGTGAAGCATTTTCGTGACGAGTTGGGGCCCGATGCCGCCCTGTATTGGATCATCGGAGCGGACTCGTTGCAGGACCTGGCCAGTTGGCATCGCGTGGGAGAGTTGGTTGACACCTGCACGCTGGTGACGGCTGGGCGGTCGGGCTGGGATGAGACCGACCTGGACGCGCTGGTTGGGGCACTGAGCCACGAGCAGATTGAAAAGCTGCAGTCCGGTTGCGTCGGCACCCCTCGTATCGACATCAGCGCCACCGACATCCGGCAGCGCCTGCGGCGCGGTCTGCCGGTGAGATACCTGCTCCCCGAGTCGGTGGCGGACTACATCCGCCAACAAGGCTTATACGTTGCCGGCTGATCGCCTATGATGAGGCTATGACCTCGATCCGCGACCAGGGCATCGTTCTGCGCCGGCTGGACTTTTCGGAGTCGTCGCAGGTGCTGGTCCTGCTGACGCGAGACCACGGCAAGGTGCGGGTGATCGCCAAGGGCATCAAGCGTTCCACCAAAACCCGATTCGGGACAGCCATTGACCTGCTGGACGTGGGGCAGGTGGTGCTGTCGGTCCGCGCCCCCCGGCAGGAGGCACTGGCCACGCTGACTGAGTGGGATCAGAGCCGGTCTCTGCTGGGGCTTCGAAACTGGTCCGGATGCACGCAGCCCAGTACGCGGCTGAGGTGACCGCTGCGCTGACCGAGGATTGGGACCCGCACCCGCGGGCGTTCGATGCCTTGGCCCGGTTGTTGGCGGAGCTGTGTGAAGCGGACCGGCCTCTGCCGGGCGTGGTGGCCTTTACGCTGGAACTGCTGGACGAGATTGGGTCGGCCCCACAGTTAGAGCATTGCGTCTGCTGCCGGCGGGACTTGGGGGGACAAGAGCCGGTCTATTTCTCTTCTTTGGAGGGGGGGCTGGTCTGCCGCGATTGCGAGGGGGCACTGGCCGAGAAGCGCCAAGTGCCGGCCGCGATCGTGCCGGTCCTGTCGGGCGTTCAGGGGGCCGGTACGGAGGTTTGTGGGCCGGTCTTTGAGCTGCTCAATTACCACCTGGCCCATCTTATGGGGCGTCGCCCCCAACTGGCCGAGGCGTTGTTGAGCAGCGCCCGATAAGCCGTCCCTGCCATCTAGTAGTGACACATAGAGTCACCCAATCCGCAGGACCGGCTCAGAAACGGACGTATCGGCCGGACCCATAATTCGCTTTTAATCCTCAGTATGCAGCCGCCAGGCCCGATTTGCGCGCTTTTGCCGGTCATTTCTTGCCCACCCCTTTTTATATTCTAGGTTTCCCGACGAGTTGTGTTTTTCGTTTCCCTCCAAACACTCGCCGCGCAGAAAGGGTCTTTTCATGGCATTGACAGTAAACAGCGCCAACACATTGACATTATTGAACATTGTGAACAAGACAGCCGCCTCCCAATCCAAGACTCTCACCCAACTATCTACCGGACTTCGAATCAACCGCGGGGCGGACGACCCGGCCGGGCTGATTTTGCTCCAGTCGCTGGATGCAGAACTGACCGCGACCAACGCCGCCATCAGCAACAACCAGAAAGCAGACGCGATTCTGAACGTCGCGGACGGGGCCATCAGCGAAATCAGCTCGCTTTTGAACGAGGTGCAGTCGCTGGTCAATGCGTCGAGCAGCGAGGCGGGCATTTCCGCTGCCGAGCGGGCGGCCAACCAGTCGCAGATCGACTCGGCCATTTCCTCGATCGATCGAATCGTCAACAACACGTCGTTCAACGGTAAGAAGCTGCTGGACGGGAACCTGGCCATCCGGACCACAGGCGTCAGCAGCAGCAACATCAGCAATCTGCGGGTGTTCTCGCGGGCCAACAGTTCCTCGAACGTGACGGTGAGCGTGAACGTGACCAACTCGGCCACGACTGCTTCGGCGTCGCTGGGCAGTTTCGGCACCAGCAACACCGCCTCCGGGGCGTCGACGGTAGCCATTACGGGCTCGTTGGGAACCGCGACCGTCTCGATCGCCAGTGGTTCGACTCAGGCGCAAGTGGTGACGGCGATCAATGCCGCCAAGGACCAGACGGGCGTGAGCGCCACGGCTGGGGCCACCGACATCAGCGTGAACTCATCGGCCTTTGGCAGCGAAGAGTTTGTCAGTGTCCAGGTGCTTTCCGGAGGCTTTATCAACGGTGGTGCGAGTATCTCGAACGTGACGCGCAACGTGGGCAGCGACGCGACAGTGCTGGTCAACGGAACTCAGGCCGGCGTGGACGGGCTGGACGTCAACTTCAGCGCCAACGGCCTGAGCCTGAGCTTCAGCCTGACAAACTCGTTGAATACCGGGGGTGGGACCACAAGCTTCACGGTCCAGGCCCAAGGTGGGGCCACGTTCCAGTTGGGTACCGAGGCTGCCACCCAGACAACCATCGGTATCAACTCGCTGGCCAGCTACACGTTGGGCGGCGGCGATTCGGGCGGCTTCCTGCGGGAGCTGCAAAGTGGTGGAGCCGCGGACCTGGCCACCGACACTGCCAAGGCGGTCAAGGTCATCAAGAAGTCCATCACGGACGTGGCCAACGCCCGTGGCCGAATTGGTGGTTTCCAGAAGTTCCAGGTGCAGACTTCGATCAACAGCCTCAACGCCAACAAGGCGGGTCTGTCGGCTGCACGAAGCATCGTGGGCGAGACGGACTTTGCGGTGGCCACGGCGGAACTCAACCGTCAGAGCGTGCTGCTCAACTCGGGCATCAGCCTCTTGGGGCTGGCCAACCAGCAGGCCAATCAGATTCTGGCGCTACTTGGGTAGCGACCCGAGCGTCGCAACGGCTGACGGATGATTCTTCTTAGCGGGCGGGCCGGCGATCTCTCGCCGGTCCGCCCGTTTTGCTGTGCGCGTCCTGCGGATTGCCTGGGTCGAGACCCGGCTGGTCGAGTTCACAGGCGCAAGCTGCTCAGCTCAGGTGTGGTCCACGGCACAGTGGAACCGGGATCGAGGGGCAAGGTCATTGTGGACTCGGCCAGGCGCGCCGATCTGGATGGGGGTGTCGTGGGATGCGCTCGGGTGGCGGCCCGGGCGAATATCAACAACATCATCACCTTTGACATGGGCGGACCCAGCACCGACGTGAGCCGCTATGACGGTCAATTCGAGTATCAGTACGAAACCCAGGAAGCGGGCGTGCGGATCGTAACGCCGATGCTGGCCATCGAGACGGTGGCGGCTGGCGGCGTGGTTGGGTATTTGGTTGTCGGTGTGGGGCGGACGCTTGGGTCTCGCTTTTTGGCCACGGGTCGGTGGGGGTTGGCTGCGACGTTGTGCGTGTTGGCCGGTGGACGCTGGAGGGTCCAAGTG
>JBHHVM010000313.1:0-4634 GCA_046754265.1 Phycisphaerae bacterium | reverse complement strand
TCCCAATCGTGATGCTCTCGTCCACCGCGCTCGCCAGCGTGCTGTACACCAACGACGGCTTGGGCGTGCTGAGCAACGTGTCGGCTGCTCGGGGCGTCGAATACAACGGATACAACGGCATAGGATGGGGTACGGTCTTTGGCGACTTGGACCACGACATGGACCTGGACCTCACTTTCGTTACCACTTACGACCCGTGGGGCTCGCTGTTCGAGAATGACGGCGCCGGCTACTTCACGGATGTAACCGCCGGCAGCAATCTATATCTCCAGGGACGCGGGCTGGTCCTGTTCGACTTTGACCGCGACGGCGACTTGGACATGCTCAAGGGCGATTTGGACGGAAACCCGGTACTTTATGAAAACGTGACCCCGGGACTGGCCACTCGTCACTGGCTTATCGTGAAGCTGACCGGGGTCGAATCGAACTTGGCCGGCATCGGCGCCCGCATTCAGGTGACTGCCGGCGCGGTGACCATGACGCGCGAGATTCTAAGCACGTACTCGTTTCTCACCGGTCCGCCTAAGTACGCTCACTTCGGGCTGGGCGCGACCGCCACGGTCGACCGGATCGACATCGAATGGCCCTCGGGCGCGGTCCAGTCGCTACGGGATGTGTCGGCCGATCGCTATTTGACCGTGGCTGAGCGGAGCTGCCAGGGCGACGCGAACGCCGACAACCAGGTCAACCTGTTCGATGCCGCGAAGTTCATGGCCTCGTTTGGGAGTTGCACCGGCTCGCCGGCATACAATGCCGATGCCGACGTCGATGCCGATGGCTGTGTCGATCTGTCCGACCATAAGGTGCTGGTGGACGCCCTGGGGCGCGTCTGTCCCTGAAAAGAGATTACCGTCGAAAAGCTGGGGCGAGATTCCCAGCCCACAGCATTACGGGAAAGGATTCCCGCCGGCCTGGGTGCGAGAAGGGATTCTCGCACCAGCGATTACCTGTGGAATGCGAGAGAGGATTCTCGCACCAGACGTTTTGTCCTTCTCACCCACCCTCTTGGAACCGAACCGTGCGTCTCCGCCGGATGCGGGTCAGTCGCCAGCCCGCCAATCCGAGGGGCAGTGCCAGAATCCCCAGGAAACTCAGCACTCCGCAGGGCGAGCTTGATCGGCTGCCCGAGCCTTGCCCTGTGCCCTGTGCGGTCCCCTGACCGTCACCCTGGGCGCCCGGCTGGGTTTGACCGGGTGGGGGGTTGTCGTTGGAACCGCCGTCCCCACCTGAACCCCCATCGGTGCCGGCATCATTTCCGGGGACGGGAGCGCCGGGCGGCGCTTCGCAGGCGTCGCCGATACCATCGCTGTTGGTGTCGGCTTGATCGGCGTTGGACACCAGCGGGCAGTTGTCGCAGGCATCGCCCAGGCCGTCGGTGTCGGCGTCGGCCTGGGCAAAGTTGGCCACGTTGATGCAGTTGTCGTCGATGTCGCACACGCCGTCGGTATCCGCGTCGGGACAGCCGGTGTCCGGGGCCGGCGTCGGTTCATCTAGCGTGCTGTCGCAGGCGTCACCCAATCCATCGTTGTCGACGTCCAATTGGCCGGGGTTGGCGTCGCTGGGGCAATTGTCGCAAGCGTCGCCCACGCCGTCGCCGTCTCCGTCCGTCTGGACCAGATTGCCGGCGAAGGGGCAGTTGTCACAAACGTCGCCCAGGCCGTCGGTGTCGCTGTCGGTTTGGCTGCTGTTGGGATCGTCCGGGCAGTTGTCCTGGTCGTCGGCCAGCCCGTCGCCGTCGCGGTCCCCGGTTGGTTGTTGGTTCCCATCATCGTCGTCGCAAGCGTCGCCCAGCCCGTCGCCGTCGCTGTCGGTCTGTGGTCCGTTGGCGATGTCCGGGCAATTGTCGCAGGCATCCCCCACGCCGTCGGCGTCGCGGTCACACTGTTCGCCCACACCTTCGCCGAAGTCTGAGGTGTCGGTGTCGTTGTTGCAGTCGGTTGGCGTGGTATGGGCGGGGTTGGCGGTATTGACGCAGTTATCGCACAGGTCGCCGAGGTTGTCGGTGTCGGCGTCGGCCTGGTCGGCATTGCTGATGGTGGGGCAGTTGTCGCAGGCATCGCCGAAGTTGTCACCATCGCCGTTGGCCTGGTCGGTGTTGTCGTCCAAGGGGCAGTTGTCAGCCCCGTCAAGAACGGTGTCGTTGTCATCGTCGTCGTCGCAGGCATCGCCGGCGGCATCGCCGTCGTTGTTGGCTTGGTCGGCATTGGCTGCCAGCGGGCAGTTGTCGGCGCCGTCGAGGATGCCGTCGTTGTCATCGTCGTCGTCGCAGACGTCGCCGCTGGTATCGGCGTCGTTGTTGGCCTGGTCGGCGTTGGCCACACCCGGGCAGTTGTCGCAATCGTCGATCAGGCCGTCGGTGTCCGTGTCCGTCTCGCCGCTGTCATCGATCAGGTTGGCATTGCAGTCGTTGCAGATGACCACGCCCAGGTCGGTCGTCAACGCGTTGACCAGGCCGGTGAAGTCGGCCACTTCGAAGAACAATCCGCCGTTGAGGGTGGCCAATTCCTGCAACAGACTCTTGCCTTCATCGGCGTTGCCGGGATTGTCGTCACCGGCATGGACGAAGGCGAAGCGCACGCCCTGGCTGCTTGCGGTAGTCGCCTCGCATCGGGCGGCGTCGGCCGGGGTATCACAAGGGACGCCCAGCCCGAACGGTTCTGCGACCAGCCCGTCGGTGATGATGATAGCCAGCTTGAGATCCGCCTGACTGGACGCAAGCTGTTGGCGAGCGACCTCCATCGGGCCGGCAAGGTTCAGACCGCCGATGGCATCTTGCTCCAGGATCCAATCTCCGCCAGTCGAGTCCAGCTTGACTCTTATGGGGTCGCCGGTGGTCAAATACTCCAGTGTGAAGGGGTCACCGGCCTGGTTCGCGGGTGGGATGTAGATCTCGGTGTCGGGATGGGGCATAAACATGCCGGCTTCGCCGAAGGCGCCCAGGGCCACGCGCGGTCGGGCGGCTCCTGCGGCACCGAGGGTGATCAGCAGCTCCGTGGCGGCGTCACTTTCCTCGACCCGGGCCCCGTGGGTCCCGATGCCCGTGCCAAACCCGAATCCGATTTCGCGGGTCAACAGGATGACGATGTCGGCATCCGGTGGGCTACCGCACTCCGGACCGCCCGTCTGGGCATAGGCTGATTCCACGCCCGGCAGAAAACCGTCGGCGGGCATCAAACCCATCAAAGCAAAAACCAGCACCGGCAAGGTCAGCCGGGCCTGGGGCCAGGCTCGTCCGCCGGATTGCAGACCGATTCTAATGCACATGGACTACTCCTTGGGCACACAACGCGTTGGCTGTAGGCAATTCGGGAGGCTCCCTCTTCTCTCTCCGTCGCCGACCTCTTAAGCCTGTGGGGGTCAGGTCGGCCGTGGGGCGGCTGCACAAAGCCCACCCCATCACCTAGCCAAGCATACGCAAAAACGACGCCAAAGTCACCCCCCGAACAGGCCAAGCTGGCACGCATGGCTCCTGGCCGGTTTGCCGATCGTGCAGGCCGGCAATTATCGGCCGTGATGAGTGTCCCCGGCCCCACCGCGGCGGCGGATTCGAGCAAATGGCGGATTTTGGTGAGTTGGGCAACATATTTTCTCGAAAAAGCCTTGGAGTTAGGGCCTCGGTTAGGTTAGAATCGGGGGCGAGAGAGTCGAGGAGAGAGAGCACGCCCGGACCGGCTGATGAGAGCGGCCGAGACGGGATGAGAGGAGAGAGAGAGCATGGCAGCGCGCATTCTGTGCTGCGGCAGCGTTCTGCTGCTGGCAGCTTCCCAATCGTTTGCTACTCCGGTGGGTGTCGGTATAGATTTCAACGGCACCACCTTCGGCGCGGAGTTGTGCTATAACGGTCTGGGCTGCCCAGCCGCCGAGTCGCCGGGGGCGGAGGCGCTGGTCTTCCCCAACGACCAATTCAATGTCAACACCATTTCAGAGAATGGAGCGGGTGCCGTTCAGCGCTGGGCGGTGCTCGCCTCTCAGGTTCAGGATCCTGGGGATGCGACCCAGGCGGATGTGACCGTTGAGTTTGTGCGCCTGGCAGCCCAGCAGATCCTGGCCGATCAGCCTTTAGTCATCCGCATTCTGAACCTGGATTCCCAGCCCCTGGCTTCGCCGCCGGACCTGGTGCTGAGCGGGCCTGTGACCGGCGAGTTCGTGATCAATGGGGCCCCGGTCAGTTGGGTGTTCCCCGACCCGGTCGCCCTGGCACCGGCTTTGCCCGGTCAGTTCGATCTTGAGTTGGATTTCGGGACCAACGGTCCAGCCGGGATGTTTGGTGGCGTCATTCAGGCGGGCGATAAGATTGACATCGCCCGGATCACGCTACCGATCATGAAGGTCGTCATTCCCGAGCCGGGTACGATCGTATTGTTGGCTGGGTTTGGGGGCCTGTGGGCCAGCCGCCGGCGTCGAACAGCCCGATAGGGCGCCCGTACCAAGACACCAGAATTGGACATGGATCCAAGCAGGTCTCGGTTCACCCATCGGGGCCGGGCAGCATTTCCTTCGATTATTCCGAAGCTGCCAGGCCCACTGGGGGCGGCTGCACGCCCAGTTCGGTCAACAAGTCGGCCAGGTGCGGTCGGTTTGGATCCAACGCATACGCCCGGCCGAGGTGACCGATGGCGAGTTTGCGCTGCCCG
>JBHHVM010000312.1:0-4654 GCA_046754265.1 Phycisphaerae bacterium | reverse complement strand
TTGAAAGTTGGAGAAGTCGTTCAGGTCTGCGTCGCGGTCGCCGTTGAAGTCGGCCAGGCCGCAGTCGGGGCCCGGCGATACACCCGGGCCGGTGATGCAGTTCACGAGCGAGCCCACGTCGCCCGAGCCCAGGGCCCCATCGGCGTCGAAGTCGCCATATCCACCCGGGGTGACCGTCAGAACCTGCCCGGCAGGGACGTTGGCGAGTGTGGTTTGGGTCCCGTTGGGCCAATCCACGCGGACCGTGTCAGCGGCTGTGGCGGTGCCCATGCCGACGAATGCTTCGGCGGGCTCCTGCGACAGGAAGCTCGTGCCGGCCGTGATGAGCCGCGACCAGGTGTTGGCGCCGGCGGTGACCCGCACCACCGCCCCGATGGCCCGGTTATTGGGGCCGGCCTGGCGCGGTTTGATGACCAGGTATTGCCCCAGGGTCTGGCCGACGATCGGTTGGTTCTCCAGCATACGCAACGGACCGTTGTTGCACGTCTGCATCATGTCCAGGTCGCCATCACGGTCGCAATCGAGAGCGATCAGCCCGCTACCCCATTCGGTGTCGGCAAACCCCACCGACGTTGAAACGTCACTGAAGGTGGGCGGGCTACCTCCTTGATTAAAGTAGAAGAGAGACGGGTCGTTGACCCACTGGCCCCAAGCGCCGTTGGTGGCGGCCAGGTCCAGCAAGCCGTCGTTGTCGGCGTCCATAAAGGTGGTGCCCCACCCCCAATAGCCGATGTCCACGCCGGCCGAGGCGGCCACTTCGGAAAAGCTCAGATTCGATCCGACGGTGTTATTGCGATACAAAACGTTGTGCATCCCGTTACGGGTGATCTCGGTGATATAGATGTCGAAATCGCCGTCGTTGTCGTAGTCGCCGAGGGTCACACCCATGTCATTCATGGCGTTGTCGACGCCGGCGGGGACGGCCTGGTCTAGAAAGGTGTTGTTCTGGGCGTTGATCCACAGGCTGTTGGGGGTGAAATCGACGGCCTGGAGGATGTCCATCCAGCCGTCGCCGTCGAAGTCGTGCATGACGGGTTGCCAGTAGGGCCTGAGGCTGAAGATGCCGGCTTGCGTGGCGATGTCGGTAAAGCCGCCCAGGCCGTCGTTGAGAAAGAGGTAGTTTTGGCCCTCCCAATAGCCCAGGTATAGATCGAGGTATCCGTCGTTGTTGATATCGGCAGCGCTGAACCCGCCCACGTGCATGCCGTCATAAAACGTGATCGCCCCAGCCAGGCCGGCTGCGGCGGTGACCTCTTCAAAGATGCCGTCGGCCCGATGGCGGTACAAACGTAACCACGGCACCGGCGTACACGGCAGGCTGCAAGCGTTGTTGGCGACGGCCAGGTCCAGATCGCCGTCGCCGTCGTAGTCGAACCACAGTGCCGCCCGATTTGGGTCCAGGGAGTCCAGGCCTACCTGGGCTGCGATCTCCTCGAACACACCGTTGCCCAGATTGCGATACAGTTGGTCGGGAATGTTTCCGGCATTGGGGACGAACAGGTCGATGTCGCCGTCGTCGTCGTAGTCCGCTGCGGCCAGACCCGCCCCCATTCCACCGGCCATGGTGTAGGGGCCGATGCCGTGCTGGGCGCCGGCTTCAACAAACGTGAAAGTGGGCGTCACCTGGGCTGACACCATGGCTGATAGGATCCCCAAGCAGTAGGCCGCCCGTGCAGCAAGCTTCATGATCCGCCCCTCTCTTGTGCCTGACCGGCCACCGTTTGGCTGGCTGTGAAATACGTCTTGCCGGGCCCGCAACGGTGTCAAACATGATAGGGCCTTATTATCCACTTTGCCGCTGGCCAAGTAAACAACAATCCATGAGGTTCCGGGAAGAACGGCCCTTAGCCATGGTCTGGGGCGACAGGGCTGGTCCGATTGACTACCATTCCCGGCCATGAGCGTCCCGCCCCGTGCGTTGATTTGTCTGGACCTGGACGGGACCAGTGTGGACCGCGACGGCCTGCATCATTATTTCTCGCCGGGGGTGGCCCGGGCGTTGACTCGGGCGGCACAGCGTGGGGCGGTCTGGTGCAGCAACTCGGGCAGGTCGGCCGACAACCAGGTCGGCGTCATCCAGGCGTGTCGAGAGGTGCAGGTCATGCCCCGGGCCATCGGGTCCGGCGAGCGGTACATCCACGATGTTCATCCGACCGGTTTTGGGGCTGTGCCGCGACTCGAGCATAACCGTCCCGCCCGGGATAAGGCCTTGGCGCTGATCGAGTTGGTCCTGCCGGTCATCGAATCCAACCGGGAATGTCTGCAGGATCACGCGGATGTCGCTGAGTGGCACCCGACTGAGGAATACGCGGCCTGGCTGCTGACCGAACGGGCCGACCCGGTGGCCTTCGCCGAGAGGGCTGCCCGGTGTCTGGGTTCGGTGGCCCAAGCTAAGGTTCTCCGCAACGGTCGGTGGGTGGTGGTGACGCACGTCGATTTCGGGAAGGGGCTGATTCTGCAGGAGATCGCCGCCGGTCTGGGCGTGCCCCGGGCGCGGATTCTGGCTGTGGGGGATCAACACAACGACCTGGACATGCTTGACGGCAAGGTGGCGGGATATGTGGGCTGCCCGGGCGACGCCGATCCGCAAATCCTGGACACGGTTCGGGCCGCCGATGGGTGGGTTGCCGATCAGGGCGGCGCGACCGGCACCGCGTCGTTGATCGATCGCTTCGTCGATGCGGTTTTTTTGAGGCCGGGTTCTGTCTGAACAATCGGTTGGGCGTTGCGGTGGTGGGAAGCCACGGCCTGGCTGCGCCAGACCGTGCCACCCTGTGCCCCTTGAGCGGTGTGCGGGGCGCGGGCGGCTACGGGTTTCCAGGCGGAGCTCAGGGTGGAGGCGGTTCATTGCGTTTCAGGATGGTGATGAATGGGCTGACTTTGCCTGCCCCTCGAGTGGCCCAGCCGGCCAGGCTCCACCAATGTCGCTGCGGCGGCAAGAAGCGCTTCTGGAAGCGGGCCACGACCTGGTAGCCGAACTCGCCGGCCAACAGGCGCTCCAGGCAGTGACGCGCTTTGGCATCAAAGTCCTGATAGTTGTGGCTGCTCAGGACCAGAAACGACGGGCAATTGCGTGCGAAGGTGGCTGGCGCCATCTCGAGAAGCACCGCCTGCAACGTTGTCGGGCTGAAACGGGGGAGGTATTGGGGCGGTGCGAACACGCCCAGAGGTCGATCGGGGGTAGTGTTTTGGATCAGCCAGGATTCGGCCCGGGCCCGGGTATCGTCGAGCATTTCCCGGTCCACCGCCCAGCAGTAACCGCCCGACAGGGCAAACAGGGCCAACACCGACGCCCCCCGCAGGGCCAGCGGTATGCGTTGCCAGGTCAGCCAGTCGGCCAACGTTTTTCCGACCAGCACCGCCAGGCAAAGGAATACCGGGAATAGCATGCGGGCATAGACCATGCCGATCGCGGCTGGGACGACGAGGTAGTAGGACACGGCGGGTACGATGACGATGGCTGAGGTGCGCGGGTCTCGACGCAGGGTGTAGACCGTGGCGACGGCCATGACCCCCAGCATGGGCCAACCCAGCCCGCGGGCGGCTTCGGCCAATGCTTCGCGTGCCAGCCAGAACTGCCCCTGATAGTCCCGGTTGAAGTTGCTGATACCCGGCCCGCCCAACCAGTAACGCATGCGGTCGATATACCCGGTGGGGTTGATCCACAGGCCTTGGATCAAAGCGTAGGGGATGGCAAAACCGACCAGGCCCAGCAGCATGGGCGATGACACCAGGGCTGCCAGCGACCGCCCGACCGATGCCCCAGCGCGTCGTCGCCGGGCGTATCGGGCAGCCATCAGCACCAAGACCACGCCCACATAGACGCCGGCGACGCCGTCCTTGGTCGAAACGGCCAGGGCGGTGGCGACGCCCAACAGCACGTGGTGTCGTAGCGTGTCATGTTGTAGTGCAGCCACGTAAGAGACCAGGCTAAGGGCAAGCCAGAAGATTTGCGGCACGTCCAGGTTGCCCAGGTGCGAGAAGTAGACCCACTCGGGGCAGGTGGCCAGGGTCAGGCCGGCCAGCAGCCCCGCAAGATCGTTTCCGTCGAACAGGCGCCGAGTCAGCAGCACGACCAGGCAAACCGTGGCCAGGCTCATCAATACGGTCAGGCAGCGCGAGGCCAGGATCAGGGCGCCGTATTTGTCTTCGACGGGCGGGGCGAAGACGGGCTCGCCGGTGGCGTCGTCCCAGCGCATTTGGCCGGTGGTCTGCCAGCGATCAAGCCAGGGCCGATAGATCAAGCGGTTGAGCAGAAAGTGAAGGGGCGGATAGTGGCTGACCCAGGCGTCGGGCCATTTGTCGTAGGTGAACAGCGTCCGCGAACCAGCCACCGTGTCGGGTGCCCAGGCAACCACGGCCGGCAGGCCCCAGGTCAAACCGGTCGAAGCCAACTTGAAGGCCACGACCAGCAGCAAGACGCAGGCGATCCAGCGGTAACGCCGCCCGCGCTGCTTGACCGGTTGGATGGAGTGGGCGGCCGGTTGTGGATCGGCTGTTGGGTTCACCGTGTCGTATGCTTTCGGTAAGCCGGCCAAGGATCCGGCGATGCAATCCGGCTTGGATCATGGCCTCGGCCAGCTTCAAAGGAGGTGGGGGACCCGTCCTGAAGGCGGTCGAAACGATGACCGCCATCGTAGGGTTGGGGGCCAAG
>JBHHVM010000311.1:0-4672 GCA_046754265.1 Phycisphaerae bacterium | reverse complement strand
CTGATTCCGCGCAGCAGAAAATAAAGACCAAATGCTGGGATGCCTCAAAGATCACGGGCCCTGCTGGGCCACCGGGGCGGTGGGCTGGGCCTGCACGGTCGGCGTGTGGCAGGCCTGCCCCTCGCTCCGGGGGACGGCCCGGTACAGTGAGGCAAAACCCATGACGATGACCAGACAGGCCGCCATCTGGAACACCTTGGCCCGGACGGTATGACTGAGCATGGCACTTCCCGAGCCGACGGCCACCATGGCTGGGACGGTGCCCAACCCGAAGCAGGCCATCAAGGCCATGCCATAGCCCACGCTACCGGCCGAGACCGCCATGGCCAGGAACGAATAGACCAACCCGCAGGGCAAAAACCCGGTGGCCAGCCCCGCCGTGAAGAACCCGCCCAGCCGATCGCTGCTGAGAAACTGGCGAAACAGCGGCCCGATCAGACATCCGGACCCGGGCGATGCCTTGGCCCTTCCGGGCAGCAAGCCGAGCACCGAAAACCCGACGTAAAGCATGACCACCCCAGCCAGCGCGGAAAAGACCTGCTGGACGCCGATCAGCGGTGTGGCGAACCGCTGCAGGTAGGCGCCGGCCGCACCGGCCAACGCCCCCATGAACGAGTAGGTAAAAACCCGCCCCGCGCTGAACACCAACTGGCGGGCTAGCATCCGTTTGAGCGACGACGTGCCCGTGCCCAGGGTGGCTGCCAACCCGCCGCACATGCCGATGCAGTGCGACGACCCCAGCAACCCCCCGACAAAGACAGCCCCCAGCTCGATCACGGTTTGGCCTCCAGCCCCGGCGGGCCCAGGCGCAGCGAGTTGCCGATCACAAACAGGCTGCTGAGCACCATGGCCCCCGCGGCCACGATGGGCGTCAGTTTACCCGCCACCGCCAGGGTCATGCCAATGGCGTTATAGCCAAAGGCCCAGGCCAGATTGGCCCGCATGATGCGGACCGTTCGCCGGGCCAGGGCGACCAACTCCGGGAGTACGCCCAGGTCGTCGCCCAACAGGCACAGGTCAGCCGATTCACGAGTCACGTCCGCCCCGCAACCCATGGCAATGCCCACGTCGGCCACGGCCAGGGCAGCCGCGTCGTTGACACCGTCGCCCACCATGGCGGTCGGGCCGACGGTTCGCTGAAGGTTCCGGACGTGAGCGACCTTGTCTTCGGGCAGCAACTCGCCGAACGTTTCCACGCCCAGCAGCGCCGCAATGGCCCGGGCCCGTGCCTGGTGATCGCCGGTCAGCACACAAACCTGACAACCCATGGCACTCAACGCCCGAGCCGTCGCCCCCGCCTCGGCCCGCAACGTTTCAGAAAACGAAAAAACACCGTACACCGCCCCATCCCAGCCAATGCAGGTGATGCCCTGACCGTCTTGGGCGAAGCGGTCACAGGCCCGGGTCAACGGTTCCGCCATGGCCAGTCCGTTTTCCCGCATCAACTTGACGTTGCCCAGCGCGACGCGATGCCCGTCGATTTGCCCGACCAAACCCAGGCCCGGGACCGCCCGAACGTCCGCCACCGCCGGTCTGGATGCCGCAGTCCGACCCGCATAATCGGCGATGCTCCGCGACAACGCGTGATCCGAGGCGGATGAAAGACCCCAGGCCATGCCCAGAACGCGATCCGCCGGCGGGCTGTCGCCGTTGGCGGTCACCCACTCGCTGACAAAGGGCTGTCCATCGGTGAGCGTGCCGGTCTTGTCGAAACAGACCGCTTTAACCCCGGCCAATTGCTCGACCGACTCGCCGTGACGAAACAGCGCCCCCCGCTCAGCCGCCCGCCCCATGGCGATCCAACAAGCCAGCGGCGTGGCAATCCCCAGGGCGCACGGGCAGGCGATCAACAACGTGGCCATGGCGGACATGATGGCTTCATCCAGCCCGCCTCGATTCAAACCCAAGATCGCCGCCAACAAGGCCAACCCCACGATCGCTGGAACAAACGCCCGGGCCACGCGGTCAGCCAAGCGTTCGTAGCGACCCCCGCCCGCCTGAGCTTGGCGCAACAGCCGGATCATTCGGCCCAGCGTCGTTTCGGTTCCGACCGCGGTCGCCTCGATGCTCAAAGCCCCGTCGGTGTTGATGGACCCCACCCGCACCGAATCACCCACCTCCTTGGCCACCAATGCGCTTTCGCCGGTGAGGATGCGTTCGTCCACCTGGGCCCTGCCCGCTGCGATGACACCGTCCACCGCGATGGTCTGCCCCGCGTTGACCAGAACCCGATCCCCCGGCTGAACGTCCTTGGGCTGGACCGTTTGCCGCCGCCCGTCGCGCTCGATGCACACCTCGGAAGGAATCAGCCGCTCCAGCGCCCCAACCGCCGACGACGCTTTGAGCCTGCCGGTGGCTTCGAGCCATCGGCCCAGCGTCACCAGCACCAGCACCATGCAGGCCGTCTCGTAGTAGGTCGCTCCGTACTCGCGGAAGGTCGAGGCGTACGAATAGACCAGCGCGGCGCTGACCGCCAGGAAGATCAGGGCGTCGGTGGAGGCGATTCGGTGGGGCCGTCCCTCGGTCGCGTTGCGAAGGATGGGCACACCCAGCAAGAAGAACACCGGCGTGGCCAGCACCATCGAGGCGTAGCGCATCAGCCCGGTCAGGGCGGACGAGGTGGACTTGGCCTGGTTCTCAAACGCGCCGTCCAAGGCCAACTGCTCGCCGTAAAGGTACAGACTGATCACCATGACCACCATGGATAAGAACATGGCCATCCCCAGTCGGGCCAGCATCCATGCGACTTGGCCTTGCTCGCCGCGGGCCTGGGTGATCTGACCGGCCAGGCGACAGCCGTAGCAGCAATAGACGGGCCCCTCGGGCGGCGGGCCCTTGCCTATCCGCACAGGAAGGTGGCAATAGTGACAGCCGGGCCGCTCAGCCATGCGGTTTACTCCGGCGCGGTGGCTTTAGAAGTAGTTCTTGGCCATGGGAATGCCGAATTTGACCACGTACCAGACCAGACCGATCCAAAAGCAAATCCACATGGCCCGGACATACCAGGGGATATGGTGCGTGGTATAGGTGTGAAACTTATTCTCTTCAGTCGGGGCCGAATGGGGCGGTGTGCTGGGCATGGTTGAAAAACCTCGGCTAGAGAGCCTGGCGGCGATCGAGTTCCTCCTCGCGCTCCAGCATGGTGTATTTGGGCTCTTCGATGTTGCGGAACATACCGTGAGCCACCGCCCACACAAACAGGCAGGCCATGCCCAAGGTCACAAAGAAGTAGTTGGCCAGTGGAAAGATGGTAAAACCCACCTCGTCGCCGGCCGCGGACTCGTGGATGAACTCGTACAGCTTGGACAAAAAGCCATACGCCCCCGGGATCAGGATCGCAAACGCCATGACCCCCAGGGTGATGCGCTTGCCGCGAGATTCGACGGGTCGGACGATCATGATGGTTCTCCGGCAGGCAATGGGTCTGCCAGCGCTGCACTGGCCACCTCCTGCCCGGCGGCCGGGTCGGCCTGGCCGCCCGTGGTCGGGCCGGCGGGCCCCTCGCCCCGCCAATAAGGATACTCGCTCAACCAACTGCCCAACCACTGCACATAGGTAATTATGGCCATCCCGTCGGCATTGGGGTAGCCCTGCGGGTCATAAAACCAGGAGTATTCGGGCATCACCGACGAGGGAACCACGCTGGTGGGCTTGAAAAAGTGGGCCAGGTGCCAGTCGTTGCTCTTGCGGCTGCCCTCACGAATCAGGTCCGGGCCCACCCGCCGTGTGCCGAACAGCACCGGTCGCTGCAAAACATTCTGATACTCCCGAGCGTGCGAGACCGGCCCCCAGCGCAGGTCCTCGTTGGAAACCGGGCGGATGAACTGGCTGTGGCAATGCCAGCAGCCCTCGCCGACGTAGATGCGATGGCCCCGCTTCAGCGCCGCGGCGAAGGAGGCATAGCTCACCTCGCCGTAGGCCTTCTGGAAACGGTCGGGAAACTGTTCGCGAAGCTGAACAAACTCCGGAAGGATGCCCTCCCGGGCCAGGTCGTCCAGGGTCTTTTCCGGTTCGCCCTGGTAGATGGCGATGGGCAGGTAACCCATCACCACAAAGGCCAGGCCAAAAAAGAACAACCCCGCGATGAGAAAGACACCCGATTTGGATTCAAACATCGCTGCTGCAACCCTTTTCCGTTCAGGCGGTGACCGGGGACACCCGCGGCGTCGGCACCGGCGTCGCCGCCCCGCCGAGCCGTTTGTGCCGCCAGGTCATCCAGATGTTGGCCAGGAAGAACACCTGCCCGACCATGATCATGGTCCCGGTGATGGAACGAAGCAGCCAGAACGGCATCGACGCGGTCAGCGAAGATTCCCACGGTGCCAGATCCCGCCACTTGAACCCCTGAATCAACCCGGCGATGGTCAGGTCAAAGAACATCACCAGCATGCCGATCCCGGTCAGCCAGAAGTGCCAGTGGTTCCACCGGTCGCGGTACCAGCCCGCCGCCTGCATCACCCGCGGTAACAAGTAGACCAACATGCCCATGATCCAGAAGCCGAACACGCCGAACATCACTAAGTGGGCGTGCCCCACGACCCAGTCGGTAAAGTGGATGATCTTCTGGAACGTCAGCGTCACCTGAAACGCACACTGCAAGCAGGTCGTAAAGTAGAATACCATGCCGATATAGAACCAGCGGATGGGCATGGAGGATCGCAGCAGGTCGCCC
>JBHHVM010000310.1:0-4673 GCA_046754265.1 Phycisphaerae bacterium | reverse complement strand
TGGCGGGAAGTCAACTTGCGTTCAGTTGCCTGCTGATGGTGGGGTTGCTGGGGGTGATCTATCTGGGGGTGGCTTACTGCACGTTTTATGAGCGGAAGACGTCGGCTTGGATGCAGAATCGGGTGGGGCCTAATCGGGTGGGGTTTTTCGGATTGTTGCGGAACTTTCACTTTTGGGGTCTGGGTCAGCCCATGGCTGACGGGGTCAAGTTCTTGCTCAAAGAGGATATCATTCCCGGCAAGGTGGACAAGCCGTTGTTTCTGCTGGCTCCGGCGATCGTGTTGATGGTGGCCACGGTGAGTTTTGCGGTGATTCCGTGGGGCGGTGACGTGGACCTGACCGGCGATGGCGTGGTGGACGTGACCTGTCAAGTGGCCAACCCCGACATTGGGTTGTTGTATCTGCTGGGCGTGGGGGCTATGGGCATCTATGGGGTGGTGCTGGGGGGCTGGTCGAGCAACAACAAGTACTCGTTTTACGGCGGGATGCGGGCGGCGGCCCAGATGCTCAGTTATGAGATTCCGATGGGGTTGGCCATTTTGGTGGTGGTCATCACCACGGGGCAACTGCGGCTGGAGGGCATCGTGGAATCGCAGGTGGGGGTGGGAAATACTTGGAACATTTTCGTTCACCCGTTGGCTTTTGGGCTGCTGCTGGTGACGCAATTCGCCGAGACCAACCGGGCGCCGTTCGACCTGGCGGAGTGCGAGCAGGAATTGGTGGGGGGTTTTCACACCGAATACAGCTCCATGAAGTTCGCCATGTTTTTTTTGGCGGAATACACGCACATGATCGTCAACAGTGCGTTTTTGTGCGTGCTGTTTTTGGGCGGGTGGGAGCTGCTGCCCTTTGACGTGCCGGGTTTTCGGGCCCAGGACACGTCCATCCTGGCCATGCTGCTCAAGATGCTGGTGATGGGCGGGAAGATCGCGGCCTGCATTTTCTTCTATATGTGGGTGCGCTGGACCTTGCCGCGGTTTCGTTTCGATCAGTTGATGCGTTTGGCGTGGCGCGGGTTGGTGCCCATGGGCATGGGGCTGGCGGCGCTGGCGACGGTGATGGTCTATTACGGCGTTCCGGGGCGGACTTCATGGTGGCCCAAAGTCGCCTGGGGATTGATCGGCAACGCGGCTGTGCTGGTGCTGGTGATGATGGTGGTGGGTTTGACGCGCGGGCGGGTGACCGGACGACAGCAGAACCTGCGACGGATCGGCCTGCTGGAACCGGCCCGGCCGCGGCGGGCGGCGACGGGGGGATTTTCGACGCCATGATCCGCGATGAAGACATTATCGTCGTCGACGACCTGCGACGGGACCTGTCGCTGACGGAGCGGTTCTACATGCCGCAGATCGCTCAGGGACTGAGCGTGACCTTCCGGCGGATGTTCACCAAGCGGTTGACCGTGCAGTACCCCGAGCAGCAGCGGCAGCCCAAGCTGGAGAAAGACCTGACCGATCCGCACGGGCAGATCAACGCTTCGCGCTATCGGGGGGTGCATCGCTTGAATCGGGACGGCGACGGGCGGGTGGCGTGCGTGGCCTGTTTCATGTGCGAGACGGCCTGCCCGGCCCATTGCATTCATATTGATGCGGCGGAGTCGCCCTGGCCCGATCGTGAAAAATACCCCGCTAAGTTTGATATCGACGAGCTGCGCTGCATTTATTGCGGGATGTGCGAGGAGGCTTGCCCGGTCGATGCCATCGAATTGACACCCGAATACGACCTGGTCGGACAGACTCGCCGGGAGATGGTGTTCGACAAAGACAAGCTGCTGGAGGTCTTCGATCGGACGGTCGATCTCAAGCCGCGAAAGAACCCGCGGGTCACCGGGTATACCGGTACGGGTTCGCCCGACCATCAGCCCCAAAAACCGGGAGGCGAGCATTGAGTTCGGCGCTGCCCATTCTGATTTACGGTCTGTTCGCCCTGGGTGGGGCGGGCATCTTTCTGAGTCTACCGAAAGCGGGCCGATCCACGCCGAGGGCCGGGGCGCTGCTGGGGTTGGCTGGGGTGGCCCTGTTCGTCGTGTTGGTGGCGAGTTACGCCGCGCCGCAGTCCGGTGCGGGGCTTTCGTACGTGTTTTCCGCGGTGGCGCTGATCGGGTCGGGTCGGGTGGTGACCCATCCCAAGCCGGTCTATTGCGTGCTGTATTTCGTGCTGGTGGTGGTGGCGGTGGCCTGTCTGCTGGTGATGCAGGAGGCTGAGTTCTTGGCGGTGGCGCTGATCATCGTCTATGCCGGTGCCATTCTGGTGACGTATGCGTTTGTCATCATGCTGGCCCAGCAGAGCAGTTCCGCTCCACAGGATTCCAGCTCGCGCGAGCCGTTCTGGGCGGTGCTGGCGGGTTTTGTGACCATGGCGGCTGTGGCGGGTCAGGTGGCCCATTTGCCGACCGGCGGCGCTGAGGCTGACTTCGACAGCATCCGACTGGCCCAGGCGATCGACGCAGCGCCGACCGATTCGACCCCAGCCGCCATCGAAGTGTCTAACACGCGAGCGGTTGGGCGATCGATGCTGTCAACCTATGTCATTACGCTGGAAGTGGCGGGATTGTTGCTGTTGGTGGCTATGGTGGGGGCCATCGCCATCGCCAAGAAGCGCGTGCCCGGTGAAGAGGACCACGCAGATCGGCCGGCGCCCGGCAGCATCGGGCGGGAAGTCGCGCCGTTCTAAGTGGGTATTGTGGTGGGTTGAGACCTATGGGTGCCGAAGGACAACTGGTGATATTGGGGGCGGCGTTGTTCGCCCTGGGGTTGGTGGGGTTCGTCTCTCGGCGCAATCTGATCGTGATGTTCTTGTGTACCGAGGTCATGTTTCAGGGCGTGCTGGTCAACCTGGTGGCGATGGGGCGGATTCACGGGCGGCTGGACGGGCAGGTGTTTGGGTTGTTCCTGCTGGTGATTGCCGCGGTGGAGGCGGGGGTGGCCCTGGGATTGGTGGTTTTGTTGGTCCGGCGTCGCGGGACTTTGGGCCCCGATGCCTGGGCGACGATGCGCGGATAGCTTGATTCGGCGTCGGGTGCATGACTTGACCCGCACCGAATGTTGACCCGTCTTGCGGGTCTGGAAGGATCGAATGTCGGCATCGGCGTTGGCTACGTTTAGCGTCCTGATCCTGCTGCTACCGTTGACCGGTGCGGTCGTGGCGGGCGGTTTGGGGCGTTGGCTGCGCGACCGCAGCCATTGGGCGAGTATGGTGGGCGTGGGCGGTGCGGCGATGGTGTCGTTCGTGGTTCTGCGGCACGTCCTCGGCGTGGACGCGGACCACCGGCACCTGCACGTGGTGCTCTATCAGTGGATATCGACCGGCGTTGAGGCGTCGTGGTTCAACGTGGAAGTGCTGATCGATCCGTTGACGGCCATCATGCTGGTGACGGTGACGTTCATCTCTTTGTTGGTGGTGATCTATTCCCGCGACTACATGCGCGAGCACGGTCGGGCTGAGCCCGGCTATGAGCGGTTCTTCGCCTTCTTGGCGCTGTTTGTTTTTTCGATGTGCGCCCTGGTCTTGGCGGGTAACTTCTTGTTGCTCTATCTCGGTTGGGAGTTGGTGGGCCTGTGCAGCTATTTGCTGATCGGGTTTTACTATAAGCGACCCTCGGCCGCCGCCGCCGCCAAGAAGGCTTTTTTGGTCAATCGCATCGGGGACTTCGGGTTCGGGCTGGGTATTTTGCTGATCTACATGACGTTCGGACGGCTGGACTATCCGGGCGTCTTCGAGATGGTCGAGCAAGGCGTGACGGCCACGGGCCAAGCCCTTCCCGAAGGACGCCTGGCCATTATCGCCTTGATGTTGTTGTGCGGGGCGGTGGGCAAGAGCGCTCAGCTTCCGCTGTACGTTTGGCTCCCTGATGCCATGGAGGGCCCCTCGCCGGTCTCGGCGCTGATTCATGCAGCCACGATGGTCACGGCTGGGGTTTACATGGTGGCCCGTTGCGGGGCGATTTTTGCGGCATCGCCGGCGGTGATGATGGTCGTGGCCATCATCGGGGCGGCCACGGCGTTGTTCGCGGCCACCATCGCGCTGGCCCAATTCGACATGAAGCGCATCTTGGCCTATTCGACCATCAGCCAGCTCGGGTATATGTTTCTGGGGCTGGGCGTCTATGCGGCTGGCTCAGCCGTGTTTCATCTGTTTACCCATGCGTTCTTCAAGGCGTTGTTGTTTTTGTCGGCTGGGAGCGTCATGCACGCCATGGGCGGGGTCATCGACCTGCGAAAGTTCGGCGGGCTGCGGCGCGTGTTGCCGTGGACGTATCGACTCTGTTTGATCGGGGCGTTAGCGCTGGCGGGGTTTCCGTTTCTGTCGGGTTTCTGGAGCAAGGACGAAATCATCCACCACGCGTTCGCGGCCAATTTCTGGCTGGGGCTGGTGGGTCTGCTGACCGCGGTGCTGACGGCGTTCTACACCTTCCGCATGATCTTTAAGGCCTTTTGGGGTGACGAGCGCATCCCCGAAGGCGTCCACGCCCACGAGTCGGGCCGATGGATGTTGCTGCCGATGGGCGTGTTGGCGGTTGGTGCTCTTTTGGCCGGCTACTTCAACGTGCCCGGTGACCGTATCGGTCACTTCCTGGATCCTGTGTTGCATCCGTTTCACGCAGCCCATGCAGCGATGGCCGAGGGAGCGGGTCACGCTGTGGCTGTGCAGGGGTTCTGGGGCGAATACGGACT
>JBHHVM010000309.1:0-4689 GCA_046754265.1 Phycisphaerae bacterium | reverse complement strand
AGGTGGGCGTCCACCCGCTGGAAGTTAAGCGGGTCATCGGTTTTCTGACGGCCAACACCGGTCTCTATCAGCGGCTCAGCTCGCGGGAGACGCTTCAGTTTTTCGCCCAATTGCACGGCATGGACAAGGAACAAGCGTCGGCCCGGGTGGATCACCTGATCGATTGGCTGGACATGAAGGAGTTTGCCGAGCTGCGCGGCGGGGCCCTGTCGACCGGCCAGAAGCAGCGGACCAGCATCGCCCGGGCCCTGGTGGGCGATCCGCCCATTCTGATCATGGATGAACCCACGCTGGGGCTGGACGTGCTGAGCAATCGGGTGATTCTGGATTTCATCGTCCGCGAGCGGGCTGAGGGCAAGACCATCGTCCTTTCGACGCACTATTTGGACGAGGCGGAAAGCATGTGCGATGTCATCGGGCTGCTGCACAACGGGAGGCTGGTGGCCGAAGGCACGCTCGATGAGCTGCGGGAGTATTCCGGGCAGCAACGGCTCAGCAGCATCTTCTTGAAAGTGGTGGGCCAGGATGGGCCGGCGATGACCCCGACGACATGAAGTTCCGACAACGCATCAAAGCCATTTACTTCAAAGAGCTGGTGGACATCATGCGCGATCGGCGGACGCTGATTGCTATGATCGTGGTGCCCATCGTGCTGTACCCCTTGCTGATGCTGGGCTCGATTCAGGCGGTCACCATGCAGCACCGGGACCTGCAAGACGAGGAGTTCGTGTTCGTCACGGCCAACAAGCTCCAAGAGAAGGTGGTCCAGCGGTGGCTTATGAACGATGCGCAAGTGGCTGACCGGTTACAGGATCTGAGGAACGCATCCCGTTCACCGGCGTCTCAGCCAACGACCGATGCCGAAAAGGAAATCGTCCAGCCGTTGAGGTTTCGGATCAATTACGGCGATCCCGATCCGCTCAGCGTCGAGCAGATCGAGGAGATGATCCGGTATCGAAACGCCCACCTGGGCGTGGTCGTCAAGCTGGAACACCCCAACGATCGGATGACCCGGCAGTGGTCTGTGACCTGCTATTACGACCCCGAGGACATCCGCAGCGCCACCGCTTTTCGGCGGTTCAACAAGGTCATCGATCGCATCGACGAGTTGACCTGGCGGCAACGCCTGGCCCAAATGAGGGTGCCGCCCATCGTGATGCAGCCAGTGGCCTGGGCACCGGTCAAGGTGGTCTCAGCCGGTTCGGTTCTGGGCCAGATTCTTCCGCTCATTCTCATCCTGATGACCATCACCGGGGCCATCTACCCAGCCATTGACTTGACGGCCGGAGAGCGCGAGCGGGGCACGTTGGAAACCCTGATGGTCTGCCCGGTGCCGGTGCTGGACTTGGTGGTGGGCAAGTTTCTGGTGGTCACCACGGTGGCCCTTCTGGGAGCAGCCCTGAACCTGGCCAGCGTCAGCGCCACGGTGTACTTCGGCGGATTCGAGGCGGTGATCGGCGGCGCCGGCGGCGAGTCGTTTCCACTGGCAGCCCTGCCGTTGATCCTGTTGTCATTGATCCCATTCGCCATCTTGATGTCGGCCATCATGATTGCGGTGTGCAGCTTCGCCCGCACGTTCAAAGAGGCCCAAAACTATGTGACCCCCGTGATTCTGGCGGTGTTGATCCCCGGCGGCATCGCCGCGTTGCCAGCCACCAAGCTGGAAGGGGTCATGGTGATGATGCCGGTGGCCAACATGGTGCTGCTAACCCGGGAAATGCTAATGGGCAGCGCCATCGGGGCGAGCCAAGTGGTGTGGGTGCTGGTTTCCACGGGTATCTACGCGACCGCAGCCGTGGCGGTGGCGGTCCGGGTATTCGGGGCCGAGGCTGTGGTCTTCTCGGATTCAGCATCGCTCAGGGCGACGCTCAGCCGGCGCCTGATGAAGCCCACCGGTCGGCCGACGCTGGCCATGGCGGTGCTGGTCGTGGCACTGCTGTTTCCGGTCTGGTTTTACGTGCAGGCCGGCGTGCAGGCGGACGAAGCGTACGCAGCCATCTTGCGAAAGACCGGTCTGCTGATGCCGATTTTCTTTGTGGCGGTTCCAGTGGCGATCTGCGCCTACTTTAAGGTGAACGTCCGGCGCACTTTTTGTCTGGCCAAGCCAGCGGTGCGTTTCTTGCTGGGGGCGTCGCTGTTGGGAGTGAGCGCTTGGGTGCCCGCCCACGAGTTGAACCTGCTGGTGCAGTTGGCCATTCCGTTGCCCCAAGCCCTCGAAGCCTCCGGCGAAGCCATGGCTGCAGCCCTGACGGAAATGTCGCCCTGGATGGCGCTTCTGCTGATGGCCGTGGTGCCCGCTTTGAGCGAAGAGGCCGCCTTTCGAGGCTTCTTGCTTAGCGGGCTCCGCACTACGCTCGCCAAATGGCCCGCCATCTTGATCACCGCGGCGAGCTTCGCGGTGTTCCATTATTTCCTCTTCAGGCTGCCGGTCACCGCCCTGCTGGGCGTGCTGCTGGCCTACGTTTGCTGGCAATCGGGATCGATTTGGCCGGGCGTGTTGATGCATGCCCTGTACAACGGGTCGCTAATCAGTCAGCAAGTCTGGCCCGGGCTTGCACTACGATTGGGCATCAACATCGAGGACGGCGGCGCCCACTTGCCCGTGGCCGTGCTGGTCGGCGGGGGTGTCGCCTTCTGCGGGGGGATGCTGCTGTTGGTGTGGGCCCCGGCGCGCGGACGGGGCGCAGATGCTGTTGTGGCACCGGTTTCCAACCGGTGAGTCTGGATGTGGGCCCCGGCGCGCCGGGGACGGGGCGCAGATGCTTTCGGGGCCGATTGAACCAAGCCGACGTCGCGACGCGCTGCTTGCGCTGATCTGTTTGATCTGCGCCCTGGTTTGTTACGCCAATTCGTTGGGCAACGCATTCTGCGAAGATGATCTGCCCATCATCGTGCAGAACCCGCTGGTGACCCAACCGGGCGGGTGGGGGCGTTTGTGGCTGACCGATTACTGGCAGGTCAAAGCGACGGCTGTGCTGGACCGCGACTTGCTGTACCGGCCCGTGGCCCTTCTTTCTTACCGAATCAATCATCTGCTGGGGGGTTTGCGACCGGCGGGATATCACCTGGTCAACGTGTTGTTGCATGGGCTGGTGACGGTGCTGGTCTATCGGCTGGGGCGGCGGTTGACCGGCTCGGGGACGGCGGCGGTGGCGGCCGGCGTGCTGTTTGCGGTGTTGCCCATCCACAGCGAAGCCGTCGATAACGTCGTCGGACGGGCGGAGTTGTTGGCCGCCTTGTTCGTCTTGGGGGCGATTGAGCTGTTCGCCACCGGCAGGCGGTGGGGCATCGTAGCCGGTTCGATCTGCGCGTTCGCAGCCTGTGCGTCGAAGGAAAGCGGGCTGTCCGTGATGGTCCTGGTCCCGCTATTGGATCGATGCCCGCGACTTGGCTGCAGCGAGCCGCGGACTTCAGTCCGCGCGGCCGTCCAAGTTGCGAGTTCCCACTCCTCACTTCGCCTTTCGCCTTTCGCCTTTCGATACGTCGGGTTGGTCGTGGCGCTGGCGGTTTACCTGACCCTGCGATACGTCGCCCTGGGCGGGGCGCTCTATCAGCCGGTGACGCTGAGCAAATCGGTGAACGTGCTGGTGGATGCCGGGGCCTGGGAGCGCGTCTGCGGGGCGCTGCAGCTGTGGGGCATGTATTGGGCCAAGACGGCTTGGCCGGCCGTGCTGTGCCTCGATTACTCCGTGCATGCAGTCGAACCCGCGACCAGCCTCCTAAATGGGCGGGCCTTGACCGGGCTGATCGTCCTGCTGGTCTTGGCCGGGTCGGCTGTGTGGGCTTGGCGACGGGGCTTTGCGTTGCCGCTCGTGTTGACGGTGTGTCTGCTGATTGCCTACCTGCCGGTTTCCAACACAGCCGTGCTGGTCAAGACGTACTTTGCCGAACGCCTCTGGTATTTGCCGTCGATCTGGGTGGCCCTCTTGGCGGGGCTGCTATTGGCCCGGGCGACCGGCGTTGCCGCTTCCCCGTTAGCATTCGCAATTCGCAATTTGCCTTTCGCCTTTCGCCTTTCGACTTTCGCCTTTCGACTTTCGACTTTGACGTTTTTTTTGCTGATGGTCGTCTGGGCATCGTGGAGTCGTTGCTGGCAGCGCAACGTCGAATGGCGCGACCAGCGAACCGTGTATGCCGCGGCCTACCGCGACCACCCCGAAGCCGTGCGCGTGCTGCTGGGCTACGGGCAGGTTCTAATTGCCGCCGGCGAACTCGAACCCGGCATCGCACTGCTCAAAGAAGCGCTTTTGATCGACCTGGGCCTGATCGATGCCCACCGGGCGCTGGGGATGGCCTATCTGCAGCAAGGCGACCCAACAAGAGCCCTGGAGCACCTGCAGCTCGCCGACGCCCAGGTCCCGGGGCATCCGCCGACGCAGCGGTTGCTGGAACGGGCCCGAGTCTTGGTGGCGCAATCCGCCGGCCAAGGAGTTTCGCGGGCGGAGGCAGCCGTGGCCGCTGACCCGGATAACGTGGACGCCCTGGTCGGACTGGCCGATCGATTGTCCGAGGCCGGCAAATTGGATGAGGCTTGCTCAGCGTTGCGGGCTGGGGCGGAACGGTTTGCCGGGTCGGCCCGCTTTCATCACCGGTTGGCGGTGGCGCTGGTCATGACCGGTCGGCAGGATGAAGCGGTCGGTGCTTATCGGCGGGCCATCGCGCTGGACGACGCTAACGCCCTGTTGAAAG
>JBHHVM010000308.1:0-4691 GCA_046754265.1 Phycisphaerae bacterium | reverse complement strand
TCCACTCGTCACGGCAGGTCGACGACCTGCCGTACGCGGTTGGATTCACCGGTTGGAAACCGGTGCCACACTCTGGGTGCCACACGCTTTCAGGCTTGCACGTCGATGAATCGGCCCGGGGGTTGGGGCGCTTCGACCTGGAAGGAAGATGCGGCAGGATTGCTGTTCTGCTGAATCGTGGTCTGGGTGGTGCCTGGGTCGCCGGCGGTTTCCTGGGTCTGGTCTCGTTTTTGCTTGGCCAGTTCGGTGCGGGCTTGGGCCTCTGCTTGGGCGGCTTGGGCGGCGATTTGGCGGTCTTTGCTGGAGGGTTCGGCTGGGGCGCTGGCGGCCCGGCGGATTTGCTGCATTTTTCGGATGGTGGCTTGGGGGTCGCCAGGGACCTCGGAGGTGTCGATGCTGACCTCGCCGCCGACGGCGTACTGCTTGCCGTCGGGTCCGGCTTGAAACTCGAAACTGGCCCCGCCCCGGGCGTATGAACCGGCGGCTGCTTTGTGGGCGGCTTCGTGACGGCGGACTTCGGCGTCGCGCTTCTTGAGTTCCTGGACCTGCTTTTGCTCTTCTTCGGTGAGTTCCGCCTTGCCCCCCACGGCGTTGCTGGGGTCAACGGCTGGGGTCCTGCTCGAAGGCTGTGAGGCCTTGACTGATCCCAGACCTCCCAGGGCGCGCGGATTGGCGATGGCTAGCATAGCGCCGAACAATTGACTCGATGCGCTGGAGACGCTTGAAATCAAGACTAAGGGCCCCTTGGCACGGCTGAAACGCCGCTACAGCCAAAACTTATCTGCGCTACGGTTCTTATCGAATACATCCCAGCCTCAAAACAGCCACACGCAGTTTTCGGACCGGGATTTATGCCCGGTTCCAGGGCCACTTGGCTGGCGACGCAAAGCCCGGCTATGATCCAGGTCCGATAAGGGCTGTCGGAGAGAATCGCCCATGGCGGTCCCAGCCATCAGGAGACCCACGCATGACCGTCCCGAACGATGTGAACCGCAGAACATTTTTGCGCTCGGCGGCGGCCGTGGCGGCGGCGGGATTGGCCTGTCGATCTGACGCCGCCACGGTGGATCGAGGTCCGACCGGCAACGCCCAACAAGAAGCGGCGGGAGGTGGGTCATCCAACGGCGGCCCGGTGGTGGTGGCCAGTGCCAATGGGCTGGGGGCTGTGTCCAAGGCGCTGGGTATGATTCGTGATGGGGCCGATCCGTTGGATGCCGTGGTGGCGGGGGTCAACCTGGTGGAGTTGGATCCCAAGGATCACTCCGTGGGATATGGCGGGCTGCCCAACGAGGACGGCGTGGTGGAGCTGGATTCATCCGTCATGCACGGCCCGACGCACCGGGCTGGGGCGGTGGCGGCGTTGAGACACATCAAGACCCCATCGAAGGTGGCCAAGTTGGTGCTGGAGCGCACCGATCACGTGCTCTTGGTGGGGGCGGGTGCCCTGCGCTTCGCCAAAGCGCACGGTTTCAAGGAGGAGGACCTGCTTACCGATGACGCCCGGAAGATCTGGCTGCATTGGAAAGAAGCCCGCCCGGCCGATGATTGGCTGCCCCCGGAGGTGCCCGACGACGACGAGCGCCAGTCATCGCGGCACGGGGAGTTGATGCGCACGCCCGAGGGTTACTTGTTTACTTACGGCACGATCAATTGCTGCGGGTTGAACGCCAAGGGAGACTTGGCCGGGGTGACCACCACCAGCGGTTTGAGCTACAAGATTCCGGGGCGGGTGGGCGATTCGCCGATCATCGGGGCGGGCTTGTTCGTGGACAACGCGGCCGGCGCGGCTGGGGCCACCGGTCGGGGCGAAGCGGTGATCATCAATGCGGGGTCAGCCATGGTGGTGGAGTTCATGCGACAGGGCCGGACACCCACCGAGGCGTGTTTGGAGGCCTTGCGACGGATCGCCAAGAACAACATGGCTAAGCGGCTAAGGCGAAAGGACGGACGGCCCAATTTCGACGTGAAGTTCTATGCGGTGCGCAAGGATGGGCTGTACGGTTCGGCGTCGATCTGGTCGGGGGCCAAGTTTTCGGTGGCCACACGCGACGGGGCCCGGCACGAAGCGTGTGCCCACCTCTATGAGCGACCGAAATGACGACCTTGTGGGCGATAAAAGGCCCGATGGGCCTATTCCGGTTGCTTTGGGGGAGGGGCCAGCGGTACAATAGCCTTATCATGCCCAATAACCCCGGGGGATACTCGATGACCATGCGGGCCGGCTCGTTGATTGTTGTTTTGTGCGCCTCGAACGTAGGTCCGATTCAAGCGGCGCCTCTGCCGGACGTCAAGAATGTTCACGGCGGGCGCTACGCCGGCCAAAGCATCGTGCAGGTGGGCGTCAAGACGCCCGCACAACTCGAGGCCATCGAACGCAGCGGTGCCAAGGTGCTGGCCTGCACGTTGGGGTTGCGGCCTACCCGGCTGGTGGCCAGCGGATCACAGATCGACGCGCTGCGAGCGGCGGGCCTGGACCCGGTCGTCTTAGTCGACGATTTACAGGCCTTGGTCAACGAACAGTTCAAGACCGCGGGCGCGGGGCGCATGGTCGATCCGTTCATCGATTTTTTCAACGACTACCGGCGCTACGACGACGGCAACCCGGGCAGCATCGTGTGGTACCTGAACGAGCTGGTCACCCGCTATCCGGGGCTGGCTTCGATCATCAACGTGGGTACCACGCTCCAGGGTCGAACCATTTGGGGGTTGAAGATCACCAACAGCGCGGTGGCCGGCACCAAACCGGCGGTGGTCTACTTCGGATGTGAACATGCCCGGGAGTGGATCACCACCACGATCCCGACGTACTTTGCCATGCGGCTGCTGGGCGCCTACGGGTTCGACAGCCTGGCCAACGACCTGGTGGACAACGTCGAGTTCTACTTGATTCCGGTGTTTAACATCGACGGGTACGAGTTCACCTGGGACGTGGATCGTTTATGGCGCAAGAACCGGCGAAACAATTTCGGCAGCTTCGGCGTGGACTTGAACCGCAACTGGGCAGAAGGTTGGGGCGGACCGGGTTCGTCCTCGACGCCCAGCAGCGAAATCTACCGCGGGCCGGCGGCGTTTTCCGAGCCCGAGACGCAGGTGATGCGGGACTTCTTCATCGCCCATCCCAACGTGCGGGCTCAACTGGACATTCACAGCTATTCGCAGCTCATCCTGTGGCCCTACGGCTACACGGCTGCCCTGCCGGCGGATCAGAGCGTGTACCAGGACATCGGGTTGGCCATGCAGGCCTTGATTCAGAACGTGGACAACCAATACTACGCAGCCGGCCCGGTCAACACGGCGATATATCCCGCCTCGGGCGTCTCGCTGGACTGGACCTATGCCCAGTTGGGCATCTTGTCGTATTCCTACGAATGCCGCGACACGGGCACGTTCGGGTTCGAGTTGCCCGCCAACCAGATCATCCCCAACGGCGAAGAGCTGCTGCCAGCCATGCTGCACCTGACCGATTCGGACTGGGTGCGCAATGCGATTCGGTTTGAGTTTCCCAACGGCCTACCCACGGTCATGTCGGCCGGGGTTGATACGGTCATTCGCGTCAACTTGATGGAACAGTCCGAAGCCGTCGTGCCGGGGTCGGCCAGGCTCCACTATCGATACGATCCCAACGGGCCTTTTAAGGACACCGCGCTGGTTACGCTGGGCGGCAGCGGATACCAGGCGACGCTGCCAGCCACCAATTGCTTTGCCCAGCCCGAATTCTATATCAGCGTCACCGGCGACGGCGGCACGATCGACGTCAGCCCGCGCAACGCCCCGTCCATGGCGACGCATACAGCCTTGATGTCGGGCGGGACCACGGTGGTCTACGACGAGCCTCTCGATTCGGGCCTGGGCGCGGGGTGGCAAATGGAAGGCTTGTGGGCCTACGGTCAGCCGACCGGAGGCGGTGGACAGTACGGCGGTCCGGACCCGACCGGCGGCAACACCGGGGTCAACGTGTTGGGCTATAACCTCGGGGGCGACTATGAGAACAACCTGCCCGAACGTCACTTGACCAGCCCGGCCATCGACTGCACCGGTCGGGCGGGCGTGAAGCTGTCGTTCTATCGCTGGCTGGGCGTCGAGACACCGGCCTACGACCATGCTTCGGTGCGGGTCAGCACCAACGGCACCAACTGGGCCACCGTGTGGCAGAACTCGGCGGAGGTGGCCGATGCCGCCTGGGTCTATCAGGAGATCGACATCTCGGCCATTGCCGACGGTCAGCCGGCCGTCTATCTGCGCTGGACCATGGGCACGACCGATACAGCCTGGCAGTATTGCGGGTGGAATATCGACGACATACGCGTCACCGCGGTGGCCTGTAACGGCGCCAAAGGCGACGCCAACGGCGACACGGTCATCGACGCAGCCGACCTGCCGAGCTTTGCCGCCTGCCTGACCGGCCCCGGGGGCGGCCTGCTGCCGGAGTGCGGCGTGTTCGACTTCATCGACGACCTGGACGTGGACCTGAAAGACGGGGCTGCGATGCAGAACGCCTTCTAGGGCTTCAAGGGACACGCGCTATGTCGTGATGGCCAATCGGGTGGCATGCTCACGATTGCGTGATCATGTTCAGGCGACTTCGTCAATCATGGCCACGCAAGCGTGGCCATGGCACGCTCGATCCACCGGCCCGGACGTATCCGCTGGCCGCTCAACCCGAATTACAATTGGAAATCCCAGGCTGTGCC
>JBHHVM010000307.1:0-4734 GCA_046754265.1 Phycisphaerae bacterium | reverse complement strand
TCGCCATCAGCCCCGCCCCCGTTAGCCACGTCATCAGCGTTTTCATCGGTTCAGCCTCCTTGCGTTTGGCCCCTACCGGTCGTGAGGATCGGCCCGCTCAGGCCGATCGGTCCTCGAATCCGCCTGGATGGGCCCGGTGCCAGCGCCAGGCCGTCGCCAGAGTTTCTTTGATGTCGGTGTATTGAGGTTGCCAGCCCAATTCCGTGATGATCTTGGTCGGATCGGCATACAGCTCAGCCGGGTCGCCCGGTCGCCGCCCGGTGGGCACGGCTGGAATGTCATGCTCCGTCACTTCTCGGGCAGCTTCGATCACCTGCTTGACACTGTTGCCCACGCCGGTGCCCACGTTGTAATAGCGAAATGCCCCGGGCTGTTGCGATTCGATGGCCAGCCGGTGTACGGCGGCCAGGTCCTCGACGTGGACGTAATCACGCACGCAGGAGCCGTCCCGCGTGGGGTAATCCACGCCGAATACGGATATCTTCTCTCGCTGACCCAACGCCACCTGCAGCACCAGCGGGATCAGGTGTGTTTCGGGTTCGTGATCCTCGCCGATGCTGCCATCCTCGGCCGCCCCGGCGGCATTGAAGTATCGCAGACAGCAGGCCCCCAGGTTCCAGGCCTTGGCAGAGTCGCGCATGGCCCATTCCATGGCCAGTTTGGTGTGACCGTAGGGATTGATGGGCGCCTGGGGCATGTCTTCGGTGATGGGAACGGCCGGCGGCACGCCGTAAGTCGCACACGTCGAGCTGAACACGAGCCGGACGATGCCGTGACGTTGCATGGCCCGCAAGAGCCTCACCGTGTTGACCGCGTTGTTCTGGTAATACTTGAGCGGGTCGCGCACCGATTCGCCGACATCGGCGGACGCGGCGAAGTGCATCACGGCCTCAACGCCCGCTGCCAGCGTCTGGTCCACCAGGTCGCCGTCGCCCAGGTCCCCTTGCACCATCCGGGCCCGCTCATCGACCGCCCCGGCATGACCCGCACTCAGATTATCCAGCACCACCACCTCGTGCCCCGCCTCACACAGGGCCCGCACACAGTGGCTGCCGACATAACCCGCTCCGCCGGTGACCAGTATCTTCATGCCGACACGTGCCTTCTGGTTTTCTGTTGCACCTATGTTTGAGGGGTGGCACGGTCTACCGACGCAGTCGGTAGGCCGTGGCGATCACGGGAACCCACGGCCTGGCTGCGCCAGACCGTGCCACCCCATCCCTCAATCGAGGTGCGACCGAGCACGAGGCTGGCGACCCGGCCTCGTGCCTAATCCACTACAATGTCATCCAGCGCCGACACGCTAATTACTACCGAGGCCATCACCAGCGACCGGGCCCGATTCGGATTGATGCCGTCAAGCTTCGCTTGGATCAGGTAGGCTTCCTTCGAAGCGTGACCCTCGCGGCAATCGTGCAGGTCCAGTTCCTCCAGCCAATAGCCTCCGGGCACGACTTCCTTGAGCGTGCCCAGGAACAATATGGGCCCGTCAGTGTCCAGGACCACCTGCCGTCCGATGAATCGTTCGATGCCCTCGTCCATGCAACCACAGGCCCCGTTGGCCGCGCCGGTTTGTTGCCCGTCGGTTGGGCGTGGGCTATAGTAGGTCACCGGCAGTTGGGGCGTCAACGCCGGGGCGATTCTCAAATTCGATGAAGATGACCCTGGAACATTCCGGTACGCGGAGTCTTCGACTGGTGGCGGCGCTGCTGACGGGGGTCGCGGTCCTGGCGCCACTGGCCAACGCCCGGGCCGATCAATGGGACACGCAATACGCCCGCCAGTTCCGCAACCTCGATGCCCGGGACGTTGCCGGTCACTATCAACTCGCCCAATGGTGCAAAGACAAGCGGGCCTACCGGTTGTTGCTCAAGCAGAGCGAATACGTCCTGCGGCTCGATGCCGGACACGCCGGTGCCAAACTGCTGCGGGACCTGGCCAAGAAACGCTTGTCTGCCCGGCAGGCGGCGCTCCCTGCCGACCCGGGTCAAACGGCCCGCCGCGGTCCGCTGGGCAGAATCATCAACGACCGCGAGGTTCAATGGCTTCGCCGTCGGGAAATGGTTACCGACGGCTCCGAGCGCGTGACCGTCAAGTTTCACAACGACGTGGTCGCCAAGTTCTATGAGGACCATCAGGACGATGCCGATTTCAAGTATCGCGACCGCAAGGGCGACTTCTTTCGCCTAAAGCCCGCCCAGAAGGCCGCCCAGATTCTCGCCCTCGCCCCGGAAACGCTTGGGCTGGATGTGGAAATCACTTCCGACCCTCGCCTCTTTGACGACTATCGCCGGAACGTGTTGCCCGTGGTGCTCCGAAACTGCGCCACGTCGCGTTGCCACGCCGAGAACGGCCCCGCCCGGTGGCGGGTGTACACCGGGCGCCGGCTCACCGATAACCAGGTCTACACCAATTTTCTGATCATGCATCAGTTCGGCATCGGGACCGAGCGCCTGGTCGACCACGATTTTCCCGAACGCAGCACGTTGCTGCGTTACGCTCTGCCGCCGGCCGAGTCGCTGACCGCCGATCATCCCTCCAACCACCCGGTGGAGATTGAACCGGTTTTCAAGAGCACGCGCGACCCTGAATACCGCCTGATCCTGGATTGGATCGAATCATTGAGCATCCCGACCCCGGACTACGGCATCAACCTCGACGGCCCCGCCCCGTCTCCTTAGAAGCTTCAAGCCGGACATTCCCGTGCCCGCAATTTTCTATCTGACCATCCTGTTCTTGATGACAATAATTGGCATCTGCCTCCGCCTTCATCGCGGCCGGGTCCGGTGTCGCCGCGAGCTGGCGGGCCTGGCCAGGTCGCTACAGCTCAACTACCGCGCTGACGACGCGCTCCAACTGGCCCGCCGCTACCGGCGGCTGACCCTGATGCGCGAAGGTCACGACCGGCGAACCTGGGACCTGATCAGCGGCCCCACCGCCCAGGGGGCCATGACTTGTTTCGCCTACCGTTATGAGGTCGGCTTTGGAATCAATCGGGCCGTTCGTGCCTGGCGGGTGGCGGTGGTGGAAACCGAACGGCCCTGGGGGCGACTGGCCCTGCGATCCTGCCGCACAGGCCAAGGGCATCACGACATCTGGGAACCCAGTTGCTCGGAGGTGACTCTGGACTATGGTGCGGATCAGCGCTGGATGCTGATCGGCCGGACTGGCCGGCTTCCTGCCTGGTTCCCCTCGGCGTTGTTTGGGCGATTGGCAGGATTTGACTGGGACCTGCACTTGGAATTGTGCGATCATCTGCTGGCCTTGCAAGTGCCGATGGATGACACTTCAGATCAAGCCAAACGGTTGATGCAAGCCTTGAAGGAAACGGTGGCCCAGCTACTGGCTGCCGCCGACATGCCCGGCCGGCACGCTGAACCGGCCCCGTCCGACGCTCAATCCCCGCAACCGGGAGGCCCTCATGCCCGATAGACCTGGCCAGATTCCCCACGCCTCAGCCGCCGCCCCTGCCCGTCCCCGGCCCGATGCCGACGGTCGGTTCGGGCTCTTTGGCGGGCAGTTCATTCCCGAGACCCTCTCGGCCGCCGTCCATCAGCTCGACGACGCTTATCGCCAGGCCCGGCAGGACCCTACCTTCTGGGAAACGCTCCACACCTCCCTCACCCAATACGCGGGGCGGCCCAGCCCGTTGTACTTCGCCCGTCGCCTGACCGAGAAACTCGGCGGGGCCCGCATCCACCTGAAGCGCGAGGACCTCAACCACACCGGGGCCCACAAGATCAACAACACGCTGGGTCAAGCCTTGCTCACCCAACGCATGGGCAAAAAGCGGGTCATCGCCGAGACCGGCGCGGGCCAACACGGGGTCGCCACCGCCACGGCCGCCGCCTGCTTCGGTTTGGATTGCACCGTCTACATGGGTGCCGAAGATGTCCGGCGCCAGGCGCTCAACGTCTTTCGCATGGAACTCCTGGGGGCCAAGGTCGTCACCGTCGAGACCGGACAAAAGACGCTCAAAGATGCCATCAATGCCACCCTGCGCGATTGGATGGCCTCGTCCGGCGATACCCACTACGTCATCGGCAGCGTGATGGGGCCACACCCCTTTCCGATGATCGTGCGCGATCTGCAAACCGTCATCGGTCGCGAAACGCGCCAACAGGCCCGGGCGCAGTTCGACGCTTTGCCCGATGTCATCGTGGCTTGCGTCGGCGGGGGCAGCAACGCCGCCGGCATCTTCTCACCCTTTGAAGACGACCTGGCCGTGCGGCTCATCGGCGTCGAAGCCGCCGGCGAAGGGATCGACACCGGCCTGCACGCCGCCACGCTCGCAGCCGGGGCGCCGGGGGTTCTGCACGGCATGCATACGGTCGTGCTTCAGGACGACGATGGCCAAACCTTGCCGGTCCATTCCGTCTCAGCCGGCCTGGACTACCCCGGGGTCGGTCCGGAACACGCCTACTGGCACCAGGCTGGGCGAGTTGAGTACGTCTCGGTCACCGACCGGCAGGCCCTGGACGCTTTCACGTTGCTGTCCGAGACGGAGGGCATCATTCCGGCCCTGGAGAGCGCCCATGCGGTCGCCCATGCCGTCGAGTTGGCACCCACTCTGCCCGAGGACACTCACCTGGTCATCAATCTGTCGGGCCGGGGCGACAAGGACGTCGTAGAGGTGGCCCGCCTGCTGGGCAAGACGATCAACCATTAAGTTCGAGTTCCGCGGCTCGCTGAAAAGACGCAGGAGTCGAATCCATGCCACTCTACCAAACCTGT
>JBHHVM010000306.1:0-4744 GCA_046754265.1 Phycisphaerae bacterium | reverse complement strand
GAATACGGACTGATGGTGCTGTCCGGCGGGTTGGCTGTCTTGGCCATCGGCTTGGCGTATCTGCTCTTTGTCCGTTGGGTCTGGCTGCCGTCTTTGGTGGCTGATCTGGCCCCCGGCGTTTTCCGGGTGCTGCACAACAAGTATTACGTGGACGAGGGCTACGACAAAGTTGTGGTCCGGCCGATACGCAAGGGCGGGCGGTTTTGTTTCGGTATCGATGAATACGTGGTGGACGGTCTGGTTTGGCTGGTAACAGCCATCCCGCGATTGTTGGCCTATATGCTGCGCAGCTTGCAGACGGGGTCTTTGCAGGGCTACGGCTTGACCATGGCGGCCGGGGCGGCGGTGCTCATGTTGTTGGTGTTGTTGATGTGACGGCCCGTGTTGGCGCGGCCTGGCATGTGGAATCGTGAATAGCGGGCTTGGACACCCAGCCCGGACGAAAGGAACTGGACGACTTTGGCATCGTGGATTCTGACACTGGTGATCTTTTCGCCGTTGGCGGGCGTGGCCTGGTTGTTGCTGGGGGACGCCGGCGAAGAGTCCAAGGTTCGCGGCCGGGCCCTGGTCAGCTCGCTGATCACCGCTTTTTTGACGCTCATGGCGGTACTGCTGTTCTTCGACGCGACCGGGGCGTCCCAGGCAGGGCGGTATTGTCTGGAAAAAAGTGTGCCCTGGATCGTGGCTTCACCGGGAAGCAGCGGGTCGTTGAACGTCAGCTTTCACGTGGGCGTGGACGGCATCAGCGTGGCGTTGCTGGCGTTGACCGCGTTTCTGACGCCGTTGGCCATTTGGGCGAGTTTTTCTGGTATTCGGCAACGGACCCGGGAGTATTACTGTTGGATGCTGGCGTTGCAGACCGGCATGCTCGGCGTGTTTTGCGCCATGGACCTGCTGCTGTTTTACGTGTTCTTCGAGTTCACGCTGGTGCCGCTTTATTTCATCATTGGCATCTGGGGCGGGCCCATGCGGCGCCGGGCTGCCAACAAGTTCTTCATTTACACGTTGGCCGGCAGCGTGCTGACGTTTGCGGGCGTGCTTTACCTGGCCTATTTCGCATTCGCCCATTCGCCGCTGCACGAGTTTACTTTCGACCTCCGCAAGTTGACCGATATGGGCCGAAGCGGAGTGATACCGGCGGCGGTGCAGTGGTGGTTGTTCGCGGCGTTTGCGGCGGGGTTTGCGATCAAGGTGCCGCTGTTTCCCGTGCATACCTGGCTGCCCCTGGCCCATACCGAAGCGCCGACGGCTGGCAGCGTGATTCTGGCGGGCGTGCTGTTGAAGTTGGGCACTTACGGGTTTACCCGTCTTAGCGTGCCGATGCTGCCCGATGCCGCCTTGGTGTTTGCGCCTTTCATGGCCACGCTGGCGGTGATCGGCATCATCTACGGGGCGCTGGCAGCCTGGGTGCAGGACGACGTGAAGAAGCTGGTGGCCTATTCGTCGGTGTCACACCTTGGCTTTTGCATGTTGGGCCTGTTCAGCATGAAGACGGCTGGGGTCAGCGGCAGCGTCATGTATATGATCAACCACGGCCTGAGCACCGGGGCGTTGTTTTTAGTGGTGGGAATGGTCTACGAGCGGTATCACACGCGCGACATTCACAAGATCGGCGGGTTGGCGGGAAAAATGCCATGGATGGCTTTTTTCCTGATCGTCTTTACGCTGAGCAGCATCGGTTTGCCGGGGCTTAACGGTTTTGTCGGCGAGTTTTTGGTTCTGCTGGGCACAGCCACTTCCGCCGGCGTGGCCGACGGCATGCAAGCCGGTCCGCTGGGGTATGCCTACGTGGTGCCTGCGGCCACCGGGATCATCCTGGGGGCGGTGTACATGCTTTGGATGTGTCAGCGGATCCTGTTCGGGCCGTTGACCGAACCGCCCAACACGCCGGACACCAGGGCGGGGCTAACCCGGGACCTGACTCGGCGGGAGATCGGCATTTTGGCCCCCATCGCCGTGGTGTGTCTTTTGATAGGCGTGTATCCCAAGCCTCTGCTGAACACCTTGGGGCCGGCGGTGGCCCGGCACATTTTGACGACTGCTCCGGATGATGATGACCCGGGCGCTTCGGCGCTGGCATTGCTGGGGGCTGAGGCGTTGCCCGGTGATGGGGAGCAGAAGCGCCGTGGACCGGCGTTGTCGGAGGCTGGGGCCGATGTGGATTCCTTAAAACTGCTACCCCGCGCTGGCGCTTGGGGCTCTGATGGGGGTGCGGTTTTGCGAGGTTATCGTAAGGAGGGCGTACAGCCCGGATGAACTTCGACCTTTACATGACCGCGCTGGGGCCTGAAATCGTTCTGGCTGTGGGGGCGTGTGCGGCTGTGCTCTTGGGTGTGTCGGGTTCGGCATCGGCGCGGGCGCTATTGGCGCCTTTCTCGCTGGTGGTGCTGGCGGCGGCGCTGTGGTGGTCGGCGTCGGCAGGCGTGCCGGCCGATGGCAGTCCGCAACCGCCCGGGATTCGGGTGACGTCGCTGACTTACTATGTCCGCACCATCGCTTTGGTCATCGGGGGGTTGATTCTGCTGGTCAACTGGCACTTGCCGACGGCCGACGAGCGGGGCGAATTCTTCGGGATGGTGCTTTTCAGCATCCTGGGCGTGACGCTGTGCGGATCGGCCAATGATCTGGTGCTGCTGTTTTTCGCGCTGGAGCTGGTCAGCGTGCCGACCTACATCCTGGTGGCCCTGTCGCGGGAGGATGCCCGGGCGTCGGAGGCAGCGGTCAAGTATTTCTTCCTGGGGGCGATGAGCGCCGCCCTGATGGTCTATGGGTTCAGCTTCCTGTATGGGTGTGCCGGGAGCACCACGCTGTACGCAGCCAAGGGTCCGAGCGTCTGGTCGTATTTTGCCACGGCCGGTCCGCCGGAAGTCTACGCGGTGGTGGGCCTGTTGCTGGCCTTTGCGGGTCTGGCGTTCAAGATCGCGGCCGTCCCGTTTCACGTTTACGCGCCCGACGTTTACGAGGGGGCGGCATCGCCGGTGACGGGGCTATTGGGGTTCCTGCCTAAATTGGCTGGGTTTGTGGCGTTAATCAAGGTGTTTGATGCCGCCAATTGGCACCTGCCGACGGCGATGTACTGGTTGGTGTGGATGGTGGCGGCGGCCACCATGACGGTGGGCAACGTGTTGGCCCTTTTGCAGCACAACGTGAAACGCATGTTGGCCTATTCGAGCATTGCCCACACCGGGTACATGCTGATCGGGTTGCTGGTCGGCCCGCTGGCGGGGGCGGGGCCCATGCGGGACGGCGTGGCGGCCCTGCTGTTTTACATCGCGGTCTATGGGGTGATGAACCTGGGCGCTTTTGCCGTGTTGAGCGCTTTTGCGGTTAAAGGTGAGCCATTGGAGGACATCGGCGACCTGTCGGGCCTGGCGCGCCGCGAGGGTCCGGCTGCGTTCGCGCTTGCGGTTTGCGTGTTCAGTCTGATGGGGTTTCCGCCGACTGCGGGGTTTTTGGGAAAGGTGTATGTTTTTTCCAGCGCGTTTTCGTTGGGGGACGAGCATCCGTTCGGCGGACCGCTGGTGGTGCTGGCGATTATCGGGGTCGTCAACTCGGCCATCGCGGCGGCTTATTACCTGCGCATCGCCTCAGCCTGTTATTTCGGCGAGCCGGCCGACGATCGGCCCAGCCGCTTGGGCGGCGCCCCGATGGGTTGGGCGGTGGCCTTGTGCAGCATGGCGATGCTGGTCTTGTTCGTGCATCCGACAACCATCGCCGACCGGGCCGTCCACGCCACCCGCGAAATGGCCCAACGCTCGCCCATCACCGACGACAGCCTGGCACTGGATCAAACACCGGGATTCCCTATGGAGCGGCCTGCGGAATCCTTGTCGCGCTGACGTGGGAAGAGCGGTCTATCTGGTGCGAGAATCCTTTCTCGCACCTCACCTTGGACCCCTTCCCGTCGTGCTGCGGGATGGGAATCCCGCGATGACGGGGGCGAGATAGGAATCTCGCACCAGCAGAGATGGGAATCCCGCGATGACGGGGCGAGATAGGAATCTCGCACCAGCAGAAAGAACGGGGGCGAGATGGGAATCTCGCACCAGTGGTTCTCGCACTTGGTTGACGGCTGTGGGCGGCGGGCCCGTTTCGCTATGGCTCGGCGGGTAGGGTGATGGTGAAGGTGGTGCCGTGGCCCGGTTCGCTTTGGACGGATATTTGGCCGCGTTGTTCTTCGATGATGTCCTTGCACAGGGGGAGGCCCAGGCCGGTGCCTCTTTTTTGGCCGTTGGTGTTGCCGGTTTTGGTGGTGAAGAAGGGCTCAAAAATGTTTTCCAGGTTGGCGGGGTCTATTCCGCAGCCGTTGTCCTTGATGTTGATGGCGACCCTGCCGTCGTCGGCGGGTTCGGCGGTCACGATGATTCGGCCATTGCGATGTTGGATGGCCTGGCGGGCGTTGAGCAGCAGGTTGAAGAAGACCTGGCGCAACTGACGCTCGTCGGCCCAGACGATCAGGTCTTCCGGGATATCCACGCGTTGGGTGACGCCGTCTTTTTCCGGATCGCGGCACAGGCAGGCGGCGGCTTCTTTAATGGCTTCGGCGATGGGAACTCTGGCGGGGCGGGGGCCTTCGTGAATGGCCAAGCCCAGGATGCGTTCGCTCATGGCTGAGACGGTCGAAGCCTGCTTGAGCGTCATCTCCAACGCTTTTTTCATGAGTTCGACGTCGTCGTTGTCCAGGGCATAGCGGGCGTAGCTGACCACGGGGGTCATGAGGTTGTTGAATTCATGAGCCATCATG
>JBHHVM010000305.1:0-4760 GCA_046754265.1 Phycisphaerae bacterium | reverse complement strand
CGCAGAATCTGCTCAAGGCACTAGAATGTGGGGGTTGATCGTTTGGACCCAGCACCCAACAGGACCGGGCGGTCAATTCAGACGGTTTCGGCCGCGCGTCGGCGCGGGCCGCCACTTCACCGGTTGGAAACCGGTGCCACAGGGACGCGAATTACGCTTTTTAGCGCTCGCGTCACGGAGGGCTGGGCGATACCATCCGCAAGAGCGATGAACTCGGTGGCTTCCGACCCCTCTTCGACACCCCAACAGGCGAAGCGCTGCCCCGCCTGTGGCCAACCTCTGACCGATCTGGTCCGCGGTCGGTGCCCGCTGTGCGAGTATCAGGTCACGGCTGAGTCCATCACTGCCCCGGACACCACGCCCTTCGGTCAAGCGGAAGAACCACGGCGCCGCCAGTGGTGGGCCCAAACAGTCTACGTCTGGAGCGCCGGCGCGGGCCGGCTGTCGCATTTGTCCTTGATGCGGACCTCAAAGAACTCCGCCCGTTACTTCCGACGAACCCTGGCCCTGCTGGTTATGACGGCCACGTTGTGTGGACTGGCCCTCACCGGGTGGCATGCGGTTAGGCCCCTGCCCGTCGAGGCCGGTGGGCAGGCCCCCCAGCCCTCGGGGATCGGTTGGATGCGGGTGACGCTTAACCCCATCCCCAGTGGTCAGCCCACGCAAGTCGTCGCCTGTTGGTGGAACCTGCCACAGGCTGTCATCGGGGCGGCGGTGGCCATGCTGGAATCGGTGGTGCTGGCGTATTTGTTGCTGGCGGTTTTGCGGCGGGGGACTGAGTCGGCCCTGCTGAAAGCCTATCGAGGTCAACAGCGTCTTTCTGCCGCTTTTCACTATGCGGTGGGCTGGGCGGTCCCGTTGATCCCGGCCGGCGTTATTTTGGCATTGCTGCCCCTGACCCGAGTGGCCCAGGTGGGTCGTTGGGCGATCGTCCCTCCGGCGGCGGTGATCTACGTGCCCGCGGTGGTGTTGGCTGGATTCGGTGTGATTATGGGTTGGTTTGGACTGGTGCGTCTGGCATCGACCGTCCCAGTCCGCACCCGCAGGCGTGTGGTGGTCTTTTGCGGGCTGGTCATGCCGCTGGTCGGGGCGCTGCTGGCAGCCGGGGCGGTGTGGGGGCTCTTGTGGGTCCAGAGCGCGTTGGCTGAGAGGATGCAACTGCAATGGTAGGCCCGTCGACAACACCCCCGACCGTGGCGGTCATCGATTTCGGCAGCCAATACAGCCAATTGATCGCCCGCCGCGTTCGCGAGTGTCAGGTCCATAGCATCCTGTGCGGGCCCAAAGTGACGCCCCAACAACTTCGGGACCTTAACACGGTGGGTCTGATTTTTTCGGGAGGACCCAGCAGTGTTTACGTGGATGGCGCCCCACGCTGCGACCCGGCGCTTCTGGACCTGGGCCTGCCGGTGCTGGGCATCTGCTATGGGTTTCAATTGCTCTGTGACCTGTTGGGCGGGCAAGTTCAAGCGACGCCCAGCCACGAGTATGGCCGAACCCAATTGCACGTCGAAGGCGGCGACCCCCTGCTGGCCCATCTGCCCGAAACCACGCCCGTGTGGATGAGCCATGGCGACCTGGTGGCCCACCTGGGCAGTGACTTTGTGGCATTGGCCCATACGCGCACCTGCCGGTTCGCCGCGGTTCGGCACCGGCAACTGCCAATTTATGGATTGCAATTCCATCCCGAAGTGGTGCATACCCCCGGCGGTGGCCAGATCATTCGCAACTTCCTATACGACATCTGCCAAGCAAGCCCGACCTGGAACGTCGGCAATGTGATTCAGGACCGTCTGGCCGAGTTGTCCGGGCGCGTGGGCCCCGACGAGCGGGTCATCTGCGGCCTGTCCGGCGGCGTGGACAGCAGCGTGACCGCCGCCCTGCTGCACCGGGCCGTCGGCGACCGGCTGGTGTGCATCTACGTCGACAACGGCTTGATGCGCCGCGGCGAAACCGAGCTGGTCGATGCCACCTTCCGCGAACATTTCAAAATCGACCTGCGCGTTGTCGAAGCGGGGTCTCGATTTCTCCAGGCCTTGGACGGGGTCGAAGACCCTCAAGAAAAACGCAAGATCATCGGAAGGGAGTTCATCGAGGTATTCCGGGAAGAAGCCGGCCGAATCGACAACGCCCGCTACCTGGCCCAGGGAACGCTTTATCCGGATGTCATCGAATCGGGCCAAAGCCTCGGCGGCACAGCCGCCAAGATCAAGCTGCACCACAACGTCGGCGGACTGCCCGACGATCTTGGTTTCGAGTTGATTGAACCGCTGCGCGATCTGTTTAAGGACGAGGTTCGCCGTATCGGCGAGCACCTGGGTCTGCCCGAGACGATCGTCTGGCGGCACCCGTTCCCCGGGCCTGGCCTGGCCGTGCGCATCATGGCGCCGGTAACCGACCAGCGTCTCGATTTGCTCCGTCATGCCGATGCCATCCTGATCGAGGAACTCTGGGCGGAGGGCTGGTATCCCAAGATCGCCCAGGCCCTGGCAGTGCTGGTCCCGGTCGCCACGGTGGGGGTGATGGGCGACGACCGCACCTACCACGGCCAAAACATCATCGCCCTGCGGCTGGTGGAGACCGCCGACTTCATGACGGCCGACTGGGTCCACATCGACTATGACGTGCTGGCCCGGATTTCGACCCGCATCATCAACGAAGTCGAGGGCGTCAATCGGGTGGTCTACGACGTGTCCAGCAAACCCCCCGCCACGATCGAATGGTGCTGAACGGCAAAACCGAAAACCGAAAGTCGAAAACCGAAAGTCGAAAATCCATAGCCCGCTCGGGCGAAATTTGTGTTGACCCGCCGCTGGCGTGTGTTAGGCTTAAAAGAGCAGTTCGATCCCCATGTCCTCTTGGAGCCGTTCGGCATGCAAGTTGACCAGGATGTTCATACGGTGGATGACCTGTCGCAGAATACCAAAGCCCTGATCCAGAAGGCTCGTCGGTCTCGTCGCCCCATGGTGATTACTATGGACGGCAAACCGGCCGCCATTTTGCTTTCGACGGATTTATTCCCGTCCAAGCGGATCGCTTTGGAAGCAGCCTGCGAGCTGGTTCTTCGCTAAGGTGTTTCAACAAAACGTGTGGCACCGGTTTTTAACCGGTGAAGCCGGTGCGGCGTCGAGTCTACTCGGCCAGCCAGCGCGCCACTTCGTCGGCGGGCGGTTCGAAGTCGTATTCGCAGAGTTGGGCCTTGGCCACCCAGCGCACCTCGTCGTAGTCCTTGGGCTGACCCTCACCGGATGCCAACCCACACAGGAAATAACGGCACTCGACCTCGCGCCCCGCATAACGACCTGCCAACGGCGGCTGACCGACCAGGACTTCGATTTGAACGCCCGCCCGCAGGTGAGAAAGTCGGCACACCGCAGCCTCGGGCGATTCGTTGTCATCAGAAAGCCCGCCCGGAAAGACCCAGCCTGGCAGCTCCGGGTCACCCTTGGGCCTGCAAATCAACACCGACCCGTCGGATCGTTCGACCACAGCCGCGACCATGATGGGCCGTTTGCGGCCAATGGGTTTTCTGGGCCTGGGCATGGTGCGCTCATCCTAGCACCGCCAAAGCAGTGGCGATAGCCACGCCGCGCCAACGCGAATTCAGCGCCTGTCTATGCACTGATGCCCAGGTCGGCCGTGGTGAACAACGATTCGAAGGTGTACCCAGCCGATTCGATGTTTTGACGGGCCCCTTCCCGGCGGTCGATGACGCAGACGATCTTTTCCACGGTGCTGCCGGCTTCGGTGATGACCCGGGCGGCTTCGAGGACCTGGCCACCGGTTGTGGCGATGTCTTCCACCAGCAGGACTCGACTGCCCTTTTCGAGCAGGCCCTCGAATAGATTGTCCGTGCCGTAGTCCTTGCGGGCGTTGCGAACGATGATGAAGGGCAAGTCAGCCGCCATCGCTGCCGCCGCCGCCAGGGCCACCCCACCCAACTCAGCTCCGGCCAGGGTGGTCGTTTTCGGGCTGACCCGTTCGGCAAACAACTTGCCGAGTTCGCGCAGGATATCCGGGCGGGTCTCGAAGCGGTATTTGTCCAGGTAGTAGGTGCTGCGCCGTCCGCTACGCAGCACAAAATCCCCTTCCAAATAGCAGGCTCGCTTAATGGCCGTCGCCAACGCAGGTCGATCCATAACCGCAACCTCCCTCCATCATGATCGTCCGGTGGCCTTGAAGCTACACGTTCAACTCGCCCTGCTGCCGTAGCGTGCCGCGGTATCGTCGCCGGATGGGCGTGACGAATTCGCGAATAAACAAATCCACTTGCTGTGGCGCCCGGCCAATGTAGTCCTTCGGGCGCAAGACGCGACCCAGGTTGACGCCCTCAAAGGCGGGGTCGTTTCCGATCCGTTCGAGCAAGTCGTTGGCCAGTCCGTCCAACTTGACCCGGCGGGCGGCGGCCTGCGAATGCCGGCGCAGGCGCTCGTGAAGTTGCTGACGGTCCGCTCCGGCCGAGACGGCGGCCATCAAGATGTTTTCCGTGGCAATGAAGGGCAGTTCAGCCTCAACCCGACTCCGAATAACTTTTGGGTAAACCACCAGGCCGCCGGCCACGTTGGTCACGACGCGGAGCATGCCGTCGGTGGCCAGGAACATCTCGGGCATGGCGATACGCCGATTGGACGAGTCGTCCAAGGTGCGTTCCAACCATTGTTCCGCAGCCGTATGGGCGGGAGAGTCAGCCAGTGACATCACCAAGCGGGCCAGCCCGGTGGCCCTTTCGCAGCGCATGGGGTTGCGCTTGTAGGCCATGG
>JBHHVM010000304.1:0-4771 GCA_046754265.1 Phycisphaerae bacterium | reverse complement strand
TGCACCGCCGGGCCGGACTGCAACACCAACGGGATCCCGGACGCGACGGACATTGCCAGCGGGACGAGCTTTGACTGCAACGCGAACGCCGTGCCCGACGAGTGCGAGACCATCACCCTGTGGGATTTCAACAACGACAGTCTGATCGACGTGGCCGATCACACCGCCTTTGCAGACTGCATTGGCGGGCCCACAGCCGGACCCAACGGACCGCCGGAATGCGTGAACATGTGTCTTGATGCCTTTGACGCCGACGTCAGTGGCACCATTGACTTGAAAGACTTCGGTGATTTTGGCCGGCAGTTTTGACCGTAAAGTGCTGCGGCACCCAGACGTCCAGCAATCCGATGCGCGCCGCGGGCCTGACCTCAGGCCCGCGGCCATCGGCTAACAGGAAGAGACATAGCGATTCGCACTGCGCAGGGCTGCAGCGCCGGCCGTTCCGTCTCACGGCCGAGCCACGGGTCGGCCTACGGTGTACGCGATGAAACCGAAGTCAACGACGGCGGACCCAGCAGTTCCTTCGGTGGAGGTAGGTCGGGCACCGGGCGCTTCTTGAATCGCTCGTAATCCCAGGTGTGCTTATTGGCCGTCAAATCGACCGGCTGACCGTGGATGAACATCGCCCGCACCTGACACACGGTCTGCAACGGACTGTGCGTGGTCACGATCAGGTCAGCCCGCTTGCCCACTTCGATCGCCCCGGTCTGATCGTCGATGCCCAACACCTTAGCCGCCCCCAACGTCAAACCGTATTCCGCCCGGGCGGGGTCCAACCCGAACGCACTGGCCAGCCCAGCCATGAACGGCAGGTCATACGCACCGGACGAAGTGCCCGTCCCGAAACAGAATTGCACACCGGATTCCTCCAGCGCAGCCGCACAGCGATACACCGAATCAAAGGCCTCGAACCTACCTTTCGGCAGCGAGGTGACGTCTTTGAGGATCACCGAAATCCCCTTCTCCGCCAGCACGTCGGCCAGTTTCCACGATTCCTGACCTCCGTGAATCACGCAGCGAAGCCCATGCTTCTCGGCGAACTCCAGCGACTCGATGATCTCCTTGTAGCTGGACGCATCGAAGACCACCGGCTTATCGCCGCGAACGTACGCTTCCATCGCTTGCAGCGTCAGGTCGGGCTCCAACGACAACGACCGATCCTCCCTGGCCGCCCTGACCCTCGCCGCATAGCGTTTGGCTCGATCAAAAAAAGCGTCGATTTCGCGCTTCTGGGTTTGGTGTTCCTTGCGCCTCTTCGCTTTGTCCGTGGTCTTGCCCTTCATGTGCAAAGGCAACACCGGCAGTCTGACGTGCAGGCCGAACGTCTCGCGGATCAACATTTCGGGCAGCGTCCAGCCGCTCAGCCCGATCACCGCGCTTTGCCCAGCCACCATGCCGCCGCCCGGCCTCGGTGCCGCCGTGGTAATTCCCGCCGTCCGGGCAATCGCAATATGAGCACTATGGGAGTTGATCGACCCCGTGATGCGCAGGTCCGCCGAAAACTTCGCGGTATCGGAGTTGTCCCGAGTCGATCGAACCTGCCCCACTTCCAACATGCCCAACCCCGAAGCTGCATCGATCAGCCCGGGATAAACGTGCAGCCCCGCCACGTCGATCACTTCGGCCCCGGCTGGGACCTCCACGTTCGTGCCCACAGCCGAGATGTTCCCCTCTTCGATCACCACCGTGCCGTTGGGTATCGGTGCGCTAGTGATAGGATGCACCGTCGCCCCGATGATGGCATAGGCTGACCGGTTCTTTGCCAGCGTCAGGGGCGTTCCCGCCGTCAGCACCGGCAAGGGCCGTTCCATCGACCGGCTTGGCTCAGCGTCCTGGAAATAAACCTCGCCGTCAATCAGCGTCCATCGGCACCGACTCAACGAATTGAGCGGATGCCCATTGAAGATGGCCAGGTCCGCATCTTTGCCCACTTCAATGCTGCCTACCTGATCGGCGATGCCCAACTGTCGCGCCGGATTGATCGTCACCAGCCGCAGCGTCTGCAACTCGTCCAAACCGCCCCAGCGGATCGACTTGGCCGCCTCCTGGTTCAGGAACCGCATCAGGCTGGCCGAGTCCGAATTGATCGACGCGCAGATGCCATAGTCCGTCAGAAAGGCGGCGTTGTGCGGAATCGCGTCGTAGGCTTCCACCTTGTACGCCCAGTGGTTCGAGAACGTCGACGCCCCGCACCCGTGTCGGGCAATCTCCGGCGCCACCCGATACCCTTCCAGCACGTGCTGCAAACAGGCAATCCGAAATCCAAAATCCTCAGCCACGTCGATGAGACGCAGAATCTCGTCGGCTCGATAACAATGGCAATGAACGTTGCGGCGCCCCTCCAGGACCTCCACCAGCGCGTCGAGGCGCAAGTCCCGCCTCAGCGGGGCCAAGTCGCGCCCGCCGGCCAAGGCGTCAGCCACCTGCTGTCGGCGGAGGGCGTAATACTCAGCCGCGGTGAACGCTCGCCGCAAGGTCGCCTCCACGCCCATGCGCGTGTCGGGAAACCGCTGGCCCTGCTTCTGGCCCCAGTTGGCCTGGGTCACGTTTTCCCCCAGGGCAAACTTGATGGTGGCCGGGGCCTCCTGAAGAATCATCTCCCGCACAGGCCGACCGTACTTCATCTTGATGACCTGGCTCTGCCCGCCGATCGGATTGGCCGACCCGTGCAGGATCAGCGCACTGGTCGTCCCGCCTGCCAGGGCCCGGTACATGCTGACCGATCGGCTGCGCAGAACGTCGGCGATCCGCGTCTCCGCACTGATGGCCAACGCTCCTTCGTTGATCGAGTCCGCCGAGATGTGCGCGTGGGCGTCCACGAAACCCGGCACGACGTACAAGCCCTCCCCCTCGATCACGGCCACGTCGGCTGGCACGCTGAGCGATTCTCCGATGGCTGCGATCTTGCCGTCCCGGACCAGAATCGACCCGCGTGCCAACGTAGGCCCAGTCACCGGAATGATGGTGGCATCCTTGATGAACACCTGGCCATCGGTCCTCAGGGGCGGTACCCGATCCGCTTCGATCTCGCAGCGCCAGGTCGGCTCCTTGTCTACCAGGAACGCCGGAGCCGACGACGGCTGCTCGGCCACAGGCGGTTCTACTTCTCCTTTCGAGGGCGACGGCCCCTTCTCGCCCGCGGCCAACTGACCTGCCTTGGCACCCGCCGTTCCGCCCTTGCCCTCACCGGGTCGAATCTCAAACTTCCGCCCCGCCACTACTACCCATTTGACTTTCCCCTTCGCGTCGACCAACCGCTTATCCAGGATGGTCACATGGGCCGCCTGACCGGGCGCCAGGGTGCCCATGCGTCGCTCCAACCCGAACATCTTGGCGGGATTCGCACTCAGCGCCGCCATCGCCGCCTCTTCGCTCAATCCCCGCTCCATGATGCGCCGAACGTTCTTCAACGCCTGGGCCGGTTTCTCCATCGCTTGCGTCGAAAAGGCGATCAACACGCCCGCCTCCTGTAACCGGATGGCATTGGTTACCCGCTCGTCCCACAGCCGCCGCCGTTCCTGGCGCAGTTTGAGGGGTTCATAGATCAGCTTGCTCTTCTTGACCGGCTGGGTGGTCGGTTGGCTGGTTGGCTCGCCCTCGGCCGGCTTCTTGCCGTACTCCGGCTCTTCGGGAAACTCCAGGGAGACAATCACCGGCACGCGCTCAAAGGCCAACCGGTCCGCGACACGCCAGGCTTCAGCCCCACCGCTGATCATCACGTTGACCGTAAACTCCTCAGCCAGATCCAGCGCCCGGTGAATCTCCGCCTCGGTATCCGCATGGAACACCAACGGCACATGACCACGAAGCACCCCTTGCAGGGCGTCCAACGCCCGGTCCGCCGCGGGCCGATCGGTGCTTTGGGGATGTCGCTGAGCGTAGCGCCCCAGGGCTGCATAATGCCCCGCGTCGTACATCACCTGCCGGAATTGGGCGATGGCCCCCAGCAGCGCCCCCGGATACCCGCCCGGCTCGGTCGCCTTGAATCCGGCATGTTGGCCGGCGTCGCGCAACACAATGGCCCGCCGCATCGGCCCTCCGGTCAGGTTCATCAGCGACGACGTCCCGGCCTGGATCTCGGGCCGCGGCGCGATCAGCGCCGCGGCGAACCCGATCCTCCGATGCTTGGCCACCGCCCACTCCACCGGGGCGAACACGTCATCGACCCTCAATTCCGGTCGAATCCCCCTTCGGTTGGCAGCCCGGGTCCGAGTGAAAGGGCCCTGCTTGGCATCTCCGACCTCGTCTTCCACGCGCCGCCGCTCCACCTCGGTCCTGGGCTTTTTGGGAACGCCCAGATGGCTATGGGCATCGATGAACCCCGGATACGCAAAGTGACCCGCCGCATCGATCACCTCGGCATAGGCCGGCACGACGACGTCCGCGCCCACCGCCGTGATCCGCCCCTTCTCCATCAGAATCGTGCCGTCTGGAATCACCCGACCGTCCCCGGTCACGATGGTCACGTGCGTCACCGCCAGCGGATCATCCCCCTCCCCCGCCGACACCGGCCAACTCGCCCAGCCCAATCCCAAAACCACCGCCAACATCCCTGCCCGACAAATCCTCAACCCGCCGTGCAGACCGTCAGCGCAGACCTTCATACTTGCCTCCCGTTCACTCCGCATGGACCTGTCAATCCGAATACACAAAAGAAACCCGGCTCCGGCGGACCCGCCGGAACCGAGCGTAGCATCGCTCTTGAAACTGTGCAACGACGATGGGGCGCCAGGCCGCCCACACGCGCCCATTCACCGTCAAGGCGCCGGAC
>JBHHVM010000303.1:0-4780 GCA_046754265.1 Phycisphaerae bacterium | reverse complement strand
AGGGTGTGGCAGAAGCGGATTTTTTTGTCGGCGTCGCGGTAGCGGAGTTTGAGGCGTCGGGCCTGGAACTCGTGGAAGCGTGAGGCGGAGTGGGTTTCGCAGTATGCGTTGCTGGAGGGCATCCAGGTTTCGATGTCGAATTTCTGGACTTGACCTTGCCCCAAATCTCCGGTGCAGACGTTGACCACCCGGTAGGGCAGCTCCAATGCCCGCATCACGTCTTCGGCGTTAAGCAGGATTTCGTCGTGGAGCTTCTGGCTCGACGCTTCGTCGTTGGGGCCGATGATGACCTGCTCGACCTTCTCGAACAGGTGGATGCGATATAGGCCGTGCGTGTCTTTGCCCGCCGCACCGGCTTCGCGTCGAAAGCAGGGGCTGACCGCGACCATCCTGATAGGCAGGTCCGCCTCGGCGAGAATCTCGCCCGAATGGTAGGCGGTCAGGGGCACCTCAGCTGTGCCGACCAGGGATTTTTCGTCGCGCTCACAGAGGTAGGCCTGGTCGCGCCCCACGGGAAAGTAGCCCGTGCCGTACATGACCTCTTCGCGAACCAGCACCGGCACGGTCATGGGAACGAACCCGCGGTCCACCATCATGTCCAGGGCCAAGCGGAGCACAGCCTGGTGCAGCAGGGCGCCGTCGCCTTTCAGAATGTAATTGCGCGCCCCAGCCAACTTGACGCCGCGCTCCAGGTCGATGATGCCCAGGGCGGTGCCCAGCGCGACGTGGTCCTTGGGCTCGAAATCGAACTCCCGAGGTTGGCCCACGCGGCGGATTTCCACGTTGTCGGTATCGTCCTTCCCGACGGGCACCTCCGGTGACGGCGGCTGGGGAACCAGCAGCATGAGCCGATCGAACTCCTCGAGGACGGGTTTTTCCTGCTCTTCGAGTTGTTTGCGCTGGGCCTTGGCCTGGTTGAGGTCGTCCTGGACCGCCTTGGCTTTGGCGGCGATGTCCCCTTCGGTCATGCCCTTTTCAACGGCCTGGGTATACCACTTGCTTTTGGGGTTGCGAAACAGGGCCAACTGCTCGCCGCCCTCGCGGGTGCGGGTGGCCAGGGTTTCGAGTTGCTGCTGGATATCGACCCGCCGACGATCCACTTCCAGCAACCGGTCCACGTCACATTCGATTCTTTTGGCGGCGGCTGCCTGGCGGATCAGTTCGGGGTCGTGGCGAATTCGTTTGATGTCTAGCATGAAAAGGGGTTCCGCCTCCAACCGTTCACAATAAACGCGGCGATGTTGTCGGCGGTGCTTTTCGAGCAAAGCCCGCCCACTGTCAAGCCTGGGGGGAATGAACGTGGATGATTTGTCAGGGGACAGGCCGGTGGCTAGATTGGCCCTTCATGGGCGTCACCTTGGACGTGATCAGCATCGGCTCGCTGAGCTGCAACCCCTTCTGGAATGAGACGGGCCCGGTTCGGCCCGCTCATGCCACGACCACGCTGATCCGCGAGGGGGCCGCCACGATCCTGGTGGATCCATCGCTCCCACCGGAAATGTTGGCCGCCCGGCTGCACGAGCGGACAGGCCTGAAACCCGAGCAAATCAAAACCGTGTTCCTGACCAGCTTTCGCCCCGTGCATCGGCGGGGGCTGGAGCTGTTCGCCGCAGCCGACTGGCTGATCGCCGACCAGGAGCTACAGGCGGTCATCGATTCGCTGTCGGCGGCGGTCGACGATCTGGGCGTCGGGCAGGAGGTCGGGGTCTCAGCCCCGGAGGAGATCGAGCGAGAACTGGCCCTGGCCCGCCGGGCGAAGGCGGCGCCGGATCGGCTGACCCCATCGGTGCAGTTGTTCCCCAGTCCGGGGGCGACGGTCGGGTCAGCCGGGCTGATCGTGTCGGGGCTCAAAACCACGGTGGTGGCCGGTGACGCGGTGCTGACCAGCGATCATTTCGAGCATAGCCGGGTCTTCGAGCGGTCCGCCGATCCTGCACAGGCCCGCCGATCTTTTGCCGATATCGTGGAAGTGGCCGATTTGATCGTCCCGGGGCACGATAATCTGATCGTCGCCGTGTAGGATTTGGTCAGGCCGACTGGTTTGCGGGCGTCTGGGCAGCTAGAATGAGCGTGTGCGGGTCGGATTCAGGCCGAACCTGCCCACCAGGGGGCCATTCCCAGGCAGAAAAAGTTCAAAATGAGCCGACGCGCCATCCTTCGCCAATTCCTGCTCAACTTCGCGGTGACCCTGGCCGTCATCGTGGTGGTCATCAAGGCCGACCTGGTCAGCTACGTTGCTTACTCCGTGCAACGAGGTCGCCTGCAAGCAGTTCGGGAGAATCTGCCCAGCGCCGAGGACATCGCCCAGGCTTCGATGCCCGCCCGAGACGTGGCCCACACCGTCCTGCCCGCGGTGGTCTTCATCGAGGCGGAGATGTCGGCCGAGGGCCTGTTGGGCGGGCGGTCTCTGGACGACATTCTCAACAGGATGGGCGACGCCACCGACGACGAGGAGGAGATGGAGCAACGGCGGCGCTTCCTGCGAGACCATCTGGAAGAACGCAGCTCGGGCGTGTCGCTGGGCAGCGGCTTCATCGTCGATGCCGATCAGGGTTTTGTGCTGACCAACCATCACGTCATCGAGAACGCCAAGGTCATCGACGTCTACCTGGCTGACGGGCGGCGGGTCCAGGCCCGGGTCATCGGTCAGGACGAAGCGACCGACCTGGCCGTGGTGCAGATCGAGGCCGACCGCCTGCACGAAGTGACATTCGGTGACAGCAACATGGTCGAAACGGGCGACGAAGTGTTCACGCTGGGCAGCCCATTCGGATTAACCGGCACGGTCAGTCGGGGGATCATCAGCGGCAAGGGGCGCTCCAACGTCAACGTCGGCGGGGTGATCTACAAAGGATTCCTGCAAACCGATGCGGTGATCAACCCGGGCAACAGCGGCGGACCCCTGGTCAACTTGCGAGGCCAGGTCATCGGGGTCAACACAGCCATCGCCACCCAAAACGGGGTCTACAACGGGGTGGGTTTCGCCATTCCATCCACGCGAGTGACCGACGTGCTGCCCAAACTACTCAAAGGGGAGAAAATCATCCGGGGCTTCCTCGGCGTCAGACCGGCCAACATCAGTGACTACCGCGAACGGGCCAGCGCCTTGGGCTGGGATAAGGACTACGGGGCCTTGGTGCTGGAAGTGGTATCCGACAGCGGGGCGGAGGCAGCCGGGATTCTCAAAGACGACATTCTGGTTCGCTTGGACGGCATGCGCCTCCAAAGGGCCTACAGCCTGATCGAGAGCGTGGGCCGACTCATGCCCGGTGCCCAAGTCACCCTGGACGTCTTTCGAGATGGACGCGAATTGACCCTAAAGGCTGCCCTCACCACGCGACCCGATTGACGCCCCCTCGTCCGCTCTTTCATCTCCCAAAATGGCGACGCCCAAGCCATCAGTCGATGCCGCCGCGTCCGATGAATGCGTGGACCGACGGCTGGACCCGCACGCAGCCCTCCCGTAACTTGAACCTTTCACCAGATAAAGGAGTCCCCGTGCCGGACCAGCCCCTCGAAGATTCGCAAACCAGCAGTACGGTCAAACGCGCGGGCAGCCCTCGGCGGTCGGTGGGCGTGTTGATGGGTGTGCTGCTGGTCATCGGCGTCGTCAGCCTGGTCTGGCTAGCGCGGACTCCGCGGGGGCCGTCGCCCAAGGTGGTGTTGTTCGGAATCGACGGCGGTGACTGGCGGGTGATCGAACCGCTGATGAAAGCCGGGCGGATGCCCAACCTGGCCCGGTTGGTGGCCGACGGCGCCAGCGGCAACCTGACCTCCTACCAACCCACCATGTCGCCGCAGATTTGGAACACCATCGTCACGGGCAAACACTACCAGGAGCACGGGGTGGACTGGTTCGCGGTCAAGCTGTCCGACCCGGGCAGCCGGGCTGAACTGGAGGACCAGGAGTTGTTCGTCCCCATCACCAGCGCATCGCGCAAGGTGCCCGCGGTTTGGGACATTCTTGGTCAAGCCGGTGATACCGTCGGCGTCATCGGCTACTGGGCGACCTGGCCTGCCACGCCGGTCAACGGCTTTATGGTCTCGGACCGGTTCAGCTACTCGCGAATCAACAAGGTGGCCGGCGCGGATCAAATGCTGGAGCACCAAACCCATCCGCCGGAGTTGGCCGCCAAGCTGCGCGGGGACGTCATGTCGCCGGAGCAGGTCACCGCCGAGGACCGGGCGGGCTTCATCAAAGGGTCGGTCGAGGTCCACGACTGGCGCATCAGCCACGATATCGTGGCCGAGTTTGACATCACCTACGCCCAGGCCCAGACCTATCGCCGGGTCGGCTTGCATCTACTGGAACAGGGTCAGCCGGACTTCTTTGCGATCTACTTTCAGGGCGTGGATGTCACCTGCCATTACTTCTGGGAGTTTCGCCGGCCCGCCTATGCCGGTCGGGAGGTGCCGGCCGAGAGCATCGAGAAGTTCGGCGGGGTCATCGACGCATTCTATCAATACCAGGACAAGATTCTGGGCGAGTTTCTCGAACGCCTGAACGACGACACCGTCGTCATCGTGTGCTCGGATCACGGCTTTAAGGACCTGGTCTTCGACGAGCGCACCCAGCCGCACATTTCGGGTTGGCATCGACTCAACGGGATGCTGGTCATCGCCGGCCCGGGCATCAAAGCCGGCACCAAGCTGACCGGCGTGGACGTGTACGACATCACCCCCACCATCCTGGCCCTTAGAAACCTGCCGGTGGCCAAGGACATGAAGGGCCGAGTGATCGCCGAGGCGTTCGAGCAGGGAGCCCTGGGCAAAGTTCGAC
>JBHHVM010000302.1:0-4780 GCA_046754265.1 Phycisphaerae bacterium | reverse complement strand
GTCGCCGCCTCGGGTGGCGGGGTCATAAGTGCAGTGCAGTTCGATCACTCGGCCGGCTTCGTCTTTGATGACCTGGTTGCAGGTGATGAAGTAGGCGTAGCGCAGGCGGACCTCACGTCCAAGGCCCAGGCGGAAAAACTTGCGCGGTGGATCCTCCATAAAATCGTCGCGCTCGATGTAGAGCACCTTGCCGAAGGGCACGCCCCGCGTGCCGGCTGACTCGTCTTCCGGGTTGTTGACGGCTTCGAGCTCTTCGGTCTGATCGTCGGGGTAGTTGTCGATGACCACCTTGAGCGGGCGGAGGACGCCCATCACCCGGGGGGCGTGTTTGTTGAGGTGGTCGCGGACGCAATGTTCCAACAGAGCGACGTCCACCACGTTGTCGCGCTTGGCCACGCCGATGCGGTCGCAGAAGTTGCGGATGGCGACGGCTGGATAGCCCCGGCGGCGCAGCCCCGAAAGGGTGGGCATCCGTGGATCATCCCAGCCGCCGACGTGCCCCCCCTGCACGAGTTCCAGCAGCTTGCGCTTGCTCATCACGGTGTAGTTGAGGTTGAGGCGTGCGAACTCGATTTGTTGAGGATGGGGGATCTTCTGGCCGAACTCGCTGCCCGGGCCACGGTCGGCGTTGAGGGCATCGATGAACCAATCGTACAACGGGCGATGGTTCTCGAACTCCAGGGTGCAGATGGAGTGGGTGATGTTTTCGATCGAGTCTTCCAACCCGTGGGCCCAGTCGTACATGGGATAGATGCACCAGGCGTCGCCGGTGCGGTGGTGGGTGGCCTTTTGGATGCGGTACATGACGGGGTCGCGGAGGTTGAGGTTGGGCGAGGCCATGTCGATCTTGGCCCGCAGGGTGTGGGAGCCGTCGGGGAATTGGCCGGCCTTCATGCGCTCGAAGAGATCGAGATTCTCGTCGACGGGCCGATCGCGGTGCGGGCTGTTCCGGCCGGGGGCGGTGAGGCTGCCGCGGTATTGGCGGATTTGCTCGGCCGACAACTCGCAGACGTAGGCTTGACCGGTCTTGATGAGCTGGACGGCCAACTCGTGCAGGCGGCCAAAATAGTCGGAGGCGAAATAAAGGTGCTCGCCCCAATCGCAGCCCAGCCAACGGATGTCCTGGATGATGGACTCGACGTATTGAGCTTCCTCTTTGGTGGGGTTGGTGTCGTCGAAGCGCAGGTGGAATTGGCCGTCGAACTCGCGGGCCAGGTTATAATTGAGGCAGATGCTCTTGGCGTGGCCAATGTGGACGAAACCGTTGGGTTCCGGCGGGAAGCGCGTGGCCACCCGCCCCCCCCACTTGCCGGTGCCGATGTCCTCGGTGATGATCTCCCGGATGAAGTCGAGGGAGCGCTTGGCCTCGGGCGTTTCGGGTATTGAATCGGTCACGGTGCAGCCACCTCTTGGGGTCATGGACATCTTGATTGGCCAAGGGGCGAACCCAAGCGGCGGGCTGGGGCTCGCGTTGGCGATAATGTACAAGGGCCGGTGAATAGATCAAAGCCGGCGGATTAGGAGAATACGATGGGGACCCGACCGATAGCAGGATTGGCGGTCTTGGTGGGTTGTCTTTCAGGGTGTTCGGCTGGGCCCATGTCGATTGAAGTCGCCCTTCGGCGGTATGACGTCAACCCCTATCGGCCCGCCATCAAGGTGGAGTCTGCATCGGCCAGAGCGGATTATTTGCGGATGCGGGCCGACGAAGAGGGCATCGACCCGGCCGAGATGCGCTTGCGAGACGACGCCCTGCTCCAGAATCCCTTCAAGGCCAGCGACGACCGGGCATTGGCCTTGGGCGGGTTGATTTTTTCGGTGTACTGTAGCGATTGTCACGGGCTCGATGCCGACGGTCAGGGATGGGAGGCGCTGAAGGATCATCCGCCCAAAGATTTCGGTTCTTTCTGGACGCGGGTGGGCGTCGCCTTGAGCGGCGGTCCGCCGGCCAATTGGTTCGAGCGAACTCACGACGGATACGGGCCGACGGTGAAATACCTCGACGGCAAAATGCAAGCCATGCCGGCCTTCGGCGACAAGCTGACCCGCGAGCAGATTTGGATGGTGTTGACGTACCTGGCAAGCGCCTGCGAACAATGACCGGGGACCGGACCGCGCACAGCAAGGCCCGGGGTACCTTTGATTCGCCGATCCTGGCACCGTTTTGTAGAATGTGTGGGGCATGAACGTCAGCGAAATAGAAAAACGCCTCCGGCAACGGCCATTCTTGCCGTTCCAGTTTTGCATGTCGGATGGATCGACCTTCGCCGTCAGACATCCGGAAATGGTCATCGTGGGCCAGAGCATCATTGCCGTGGGTATACACAAGCCACGATCCAAGCGGCCCGAAGACATCATCTGGTGCGACCCCAGGCATATCATCAGGCTCGAACCGACCCCAAACAGCCGATCCAAAAATGGTAGAAGCACGAAGCGCAAGAAGGCTTGACTCCCCGCACAGCTTCTGTTGAAAGCGCCGCCGGGGCGCTCGTCAATCAATGTCGTTTTACTGGGCGGGCGCTCTATGGGCCATGCACTGCTGGATCCGAATCAGGGTCTTTTCCTTCCCCAGAATCGCCAGCGTGTCGTAGATGGGCGGGCTTACGCTGGTGCCGGTGATGGCCACTCGGATGGGTTGGGCGATTTGGCCTAGCTTGGCTTGTTTCTCGGCGCAGATTTGATCGAACAGGGCCTCGATGTTTGTGGCGTCCCAGGGGTCGCAGGCTTGGAGTTCGGGCAGGATGGTTTCGAGCATGTCGTAGCCGGCGCCTTGGTTGCGTTGCAGGTTTTTCTTGACGGATTTGGGATCGTATTGGATGGCATCATCGTCGGCGAAGAGGGAGCTGCATTTGGCATCCAGCTCTTTGAAGGTGCGGAAGCCGGCACAGACTTTGAGCAGGTGGGCCCGCGTCTCGGCATCGGCCCGGGCGAAGGGCGAACCGGTTTGGGCCAGGTAATCGTCCAGGGCCTGGGCCAGGCGCTGCGGTGCCAGGCGGTTGCACCAATCGGTGTTAAAGGCCATCAATTTGGTGCGGTCGAAGCGGGCGTTGGTCTTGCCGATGCGCCCCACGTCGAACAGCTCGATGGTCTGGTCCAGGGTCAACTGCTCGCGGTCTTCCCCGGCTGACCAGCCCAACAGCGAGATGAAGTTGAGCACGGCTTCGGGCAGATAGCCCGACAGGCGAAAATCGTGGACGTTGATCTCCAGCAGGTCGATCCCCAAGTGGTCGGCCACCGCCCGGACGTGGTCATCGATGATCGTGTACTTGCCGGCCACCATGGCCCGAACGGTATCGCGGGGGGTTTGCGTGGCGCTGACCATGTCCTCGATGAATTGATCGTCGGTCAGATCCGCCCGTTTCTTGCGGGCGATGCCGATCTTGGTGGTTAGGTCCTTGACCGCGGTGCGTTTGCTCATCTTGGACCCGTCCATATTGCAGATGATGGGCAGATGGGCGTAGCGCGGCGTGTCAAACCCCAGGGCCCGTTGCAGGGCGACGTGTTTGGGCGTGTTGATGAGATGCTCTTGCCCGCGAAGCACCAGGTTGATCTTCATCAGGGCATCGTCCACCACGCAGGCGAAGTGGTAGGTGGGCCAACCGTCGCTCTTTTGGATGACGAAGTCTTCCAATTCCGTCCCGGCCAGCCGAACGTCGCCGAGAATCTGGTCGGTGATGGTCAGCTCTTCATCGGGCACCATAAACCGCACGGTGATGGGTTTTCCGGCGTCGCGGGCGGCTGCAGCTTGATCGGGCGTGGGTAGAGGGTCGGGCCTTTGGTAGCGGTAGACCTTTTTTTGAGCCCGGGCTGACTCGCGGCGGGCGTTCAACTCGTCGGGGGTCTCCAAGGCGTAGTAGGCCAGGCCCCGCTCGATGAGGTCATCGCAGTGTCGGCGATAGACGTCCAGCCGCTCACTCTGAAAGTATGGCCCGACGTCGCCGCCAACCTGGGGGCCCTCGTCCCAATTCAACCCCAACCAGCGAAGGTCGGCCGCGATTTTATCGACCGAATCCGACACGTGACGGCTGCGGTCGGTGTCTTCGATACGGAGAACGAATTGGCCTCGGGTCTTGCGGGCCAGCAGCCAGTTGAACAGGGCGGTGCGGGCCCCGCCGATGTGCAGATAGCCGGTGGGTGACGGTGCAAAACGAACGCGAATGGGAGACGGGTCCATGTCCCGGGGCCTTTCAACAAGAGCATTTGACGCGGCAGGATTAGCCGGGGGCGCCGGTCGCGTCAAGCGGAGCGTTGATTCCGATGGGCCCCAGAAGCCGGGGCGGGCGAAGCCTGATCCGTCGGTTCAACGGTGTGTTCGGTTGGGGAGTTGCGCCGGACGCGGCGCCACAGTGCCTGGACCGGACCGCTGGCAGCATAGCAGCACACGGCAGCCGCCAGTGCAATCTCCTTATACAGGATGAGCAGGCCCAACCCGATGATCAGGGCAACGACGTGCTCGAACGGTCGTCGGCCTCGGAGGTAGGTGTTGGCCAGGTGGAGATAGCGGACGCGACTGACCATCAGCAAGCCCAGTGCCAGCGCCACGAAGGGCAGCCCCCTGGAGAGGATAGTCCGAACCAGCCCGTCCATGTGCTCGTGCAACAGGATCAACGATGCCAGCGTCAGGGCTGCCCCAGGGCTGGGTAGGCCTGAAAAGTAGTGATAAGCGGTGTCGCGGCGGGTGTGCTCGACGTTGTAGCGGGCCAGTCGCAGGGCGGCGCAGGAAAGGTAGACGGCCACCATCATCCACATGGCCCTTCCGATCATGCTGACCGACAGGGGT
>JBHHVM010000301.1:0-4780 GCA_046754265.1 Phycisphaerae bacterium | reverse complement strand
GAAACTCAGAGTGACACCAAGCGGCACCAATGCGGGGGACAGGCTGAGGACCACCGCTGACACTTGTAAGGAAGTCATGGCTCCGCGGGGCCATAGGAATCGGGAGGCGACCCATTCATAGCCGGAGAGCACCTGATGCAGCCAGATGGGTAAACCGGCCATCGCCAGACCGGACAGCAGAGCGAACGTGCCCAGCACGGCCCACAACAGGGCCACGTCGCCCAGGGCGGCGCTGAGGATCAGGGGACGGCGCGCCGCCAGCCAGATCGCAATTCGAGCCGGCAGGAGCGGGCCTGCCGCCAGGCAGATCAAACTTGCGGCGATGACCAACCGCGGACGGGCCGCCAGGGCCGCCGCGCCGCCGGTCATCTCAAGAAAACCCGACAGCAACATGGCCACGCTGATGCCGCCAAGGGCTGCAATGGCGCAACATTGACGGGCATGATCCCGGTGCGCACGGGCCGAGGCGGCGGATCGGTCGGAGATGTTCATACCCGAGTCATCCATGACCGGGCTCCTGCAGGAGGTCACGGGTAAGGCGACCAGGTCGGAGCGGGCAAGTCGGTCCGTCATGCCAGGGTGGGCAGCGTCGAGCCGCACGATCCACCTGGCCTTGCACGGTGAACTTTACCGCTTCCCCAGGAGTCAGGTCTACCCCATCCAAGCTCGGACCCGCCGGCAGCCGGGGCACTCCAGAACCCGTCCGGGTCGTTCGCTCGACAAATCCCGACAACATTTGGCGACAGGTACAGGGCGTTTTGACGTCTCCTACACTTGGAAGCATCTGGGGATTTGCGGGGTAGGAATCCCCGGGAGACGACAAAAAACCGCCTGAGCGGTTTACCGATACACCGACCACCGCCGGAACCAACGCACCGGCACAACCTCCGCGCAGGTCGGGTTGTTCTGACCCGGCCTGCGCACCCTCCTTTTTACGCTCTGACGGGCGGCTATCCAGGCTTCGGGACGGCCGCTGACCGCCCCCGGTAAGGGTGTACATTTCCATAAAGGCTTGCAAATCCAGGCATTTAGGGCCAACATTCGGTCCTCGAGGCGTGGGTTGGGTGGTCTAGCTAAGGAGGCATGCTGTGTCTACCGCACAGGCCGTTCTGGATAGCAAGGGGACGGAAGTCCAGACGATTGACAAGAGCGCCACCGTTCTTGACGCAGCCCGCCTCATGAACGACAAGCGAATAGGGGCCCTGATCGTCTCGGAGGGCAAGAAAGTGATGGGGATTTTCACCGAGCGAGACCTGCTGATGCGCGTGGTGGCCAAGAAATTGGACCCCGCCCAGACGCCGGTCCATCAGGTGATGACCACCCCCATGGCCTGCTGTACGCGCAAGACCAAGCTGACCGAGTGCAAGGCTGTGATGACGCAAAAGAAAATCCGACACTTGCCGGTCGTCGAGGGGGGCAAGTTGTTTGGGATGATTTCCAGCGGTGACCTCCTGGCCCACGAAGCGGCCGACAAGGACACCACCATCGAGTACTTGAGCGAGTACCTGTACGGTCGGAATTGAGATTCAGGCTGACCCTTGATTCGTGTGCCCCGGCGTGCAACCGCGGGGCCACAGAGTTTGGCGCCCATGACCAGGCTTGGCACGAACCTGTTTTTCCTAGCTGCGGCGGCCTTGGCCGTCGGTTTGGCTGGCTGTGTGCGGCGCTCGCTGACCATCGAGACCGAACCGGCCGGTGCCCTGGTCTTCCTGAATGATGAAGAGGTGGGCCGAAGCCCGGTGACCACCGGCTTTACCTGGTATGGCGACTACGATCTGATCGTGCGACTGGACGGTTACGAGACGCTGAGCACTCATTTTGTCGTCAAACGTCCTTGGTACCAGGTGCCGCCCATCGACTTTTGTGCCGAAGTGCTTTGGCCCGGGCACGTCGTCGATCGACGCAGTTTCCATTTCGCCCTGGCGCCGGCCGAGACACCCGACCGTGCCGAGCTGGTCGACCGGGCCAAGACCTTTCGCGACCGGGCCCTGTTTGAGGTCCATTGAACGGGCGCAAGCCTCCCCACAACGTTGAATCGTTCAACAGATTGTTCAGGTGTTGGATTCCGCTCGCCGGCGGCGCGAAAAGACCATTCCCGCGTAACCCACGGCATTGGTGGTTTTGGGATTCGGACTGATTTCGGCGCTGTTGGTGTGCTGCAAGAGGGTGGCGGCATCGGCGCCCAGTTGGAGGACGGCGGCCAGGGTGGCGGCGACGGCCCCGCTGCCGCAGGCATTGCGATGGCGGGCGGCTTCGGGGACGACTTGGTCGGCTTGCAGGTCCAGCATCAGGTCGATCATGCGGCGGTCGTTGACCTTTTTGGCCCAGGCGATGCCGTCCGGGCCGATGCCATGTGTTGTCATGCCGTAGTTAGGCCCATAGTGGGTCAGGTCGGTCGATCCCAAGAAGACGACATCGGCATCGTAGGCGGCGACGGTTCCAGCCACGGCCCGGCCGACTTCGACGGCATGGGCTGTGGGCGGGACCAGAATGGGCAGGATCTTCGCCCCGGACATCAGCGTTTGGATGAAGGGGACCTGCACCTCGATGGAGTGTTCCTGCTCGTGGGCCAAGGGGTCGTTTTGAATCAGATTGGTTTGGCCCAAAACTCGTTCAGCCAACCGCTCGTCGATTTGGACTCGGCCCAGGGGCGACTGCCAGCACCCAGCCCCAAACATCCAGGCGTCTTGGCCTCGTTGAAAGTGGACGGCGCCGAAGATGACCACGGTCTTAGGCTGATCGGCTGCCAAGGTGGACACCACCCCGGCGGCCACTCGTCCGCTGTACACCCAACCGGCATGAGGGACGATGCCTCCTAGTAGTGTTTGATCCGAGGGTGTGGGCCGGTCGTCGACGGATGTCAGTTCGGCCAGCAAGTCCCGGCAAGCGTCGGCGGAGTCAGGATAAAAACTTCCTGCCCGTGCTGGCTCGCGAACCCTCATGGCCAACTCTCCACCAGGCGACCGGTGAACTTGGGGACCGATAGGTCAGCCGGTCGGCCGCGCCGATCATTATAGACGTGCGACGGTTGAAGCAAAGCCGGGGCGGCGCCAAGACGCAGACGGGCCCGAGTCAGGTTTTGACTTGTTCAAGCAGGGACGGCAGTTGGCTGGAAAACTGTGAGCGCGGCAACACGCGATCCGCGCCGGCCCGCTCGGCGGCCTTGGCCAATCGATTCCGCACGTGCGGGTAATACGCGATCACGGTGGGATGGGCGGCGTGGGCCTTGCACGTCTCGATGGCGGCGGCGGGATCCTGGCTGGCGATTTCCATGTCCACGATGACCAGGGCGGGCCGATGCAGATCCAGTTGACGGGCCAGCAGCTCAGCCGTCTGGGCATGGACGTAAGCCAGACCGATCTGGCTGGCCGAGTGGCGAATCGGTGTCTCAAAAAGCAAATCGGCGATCACGCCCAGAACGCTCGTTCGGGTCCCCCCTTCGGGCGATTCCGAAGAACCAGGTTCAGGTTCGATGGAAGGTCGCAGTTCGGTCATTTTTGTCGGTTTCCGGTTTCTTAGTGGCTGATCGGTTGGAGGATAGGCCGGCTCCAGGCGGGCGGCAACCTGGAGGGCCGGCGATAAAGCAGTGCTTCAACCTGGATGTGACGTCGTCATCGCAAAACCGGTCCGAGGTGCGTAATGAGGGGGCAATAAAGTCGGCCTCGCAATGGTGAGTGAATCTGGAAAGCACCGCTCCGGCGGAGCCTGGACCCGGGCCACTTCCTGTTGACACGGCTGCCGACGTTTTCTTACAATATACCCTGGAGCGACGGGCCGCGTTGTTTGCGTTGGACTCAAGTCGGTTCTTGGCAGTCAGGTCATTCTTCAATTTGCGGTAGCCCCGAGCTCCTGTCGGTGGTTTAGCGCGTTCATTTGCCAATAGCGCGTGCAGTAGCGGAGGGATCGGGGCCGACTCGGGTTTGGGTCGGGGCCAACGTGCATATCTGGGTGGAAGAATAATGGAGGAGGGCAATGATCCTGCGGACTGCGAGGATCGGAGGGATGGGATTTGCGTTGACGGCGTCTGTGCTCAACGCGGGACCGATTGAATTCACCGACGTGACTGCCGGTAGTGGTATCGTCTACGACTACGACCGGGACGGCAGCGTCACGGTAGGCGACTACAACGGCGACGGGTGGCTTGACGTGCTGGTGACTGGTAGCGACGTCACCGGCGTGCAGCTCTTCCGCAACAACGGCAACAAGACCTTTACGAACGTCACCGCGGCCGTGCTGCCGGCTAACATCTCACGGGCCCACATGGGTCTGTTCGCGGACATGGACGACGACGGCGACGAAGACCTGCTGCTGGGTGCTTACTATGCGCGGAACGACTCGGCGCTGGAGCTGCTGGTCAACACCGGCGGTGTATTCTCCTATTCGCCGCAGGACCTTTCCTTCACGCACGATTATAGCCGCGTTGGGGGGATCCCCGTCGGTGATATGGATGGAGACCGCGACCTGGATCTTTTCTTTACCCACAAACCGGGCCCGAATTTCTACCTTCGCAACGACGGGATCAATCAGCTTGTCGACCAGACCGCCTGGTTCGGCGCCGATCTGAATCTCTATGACGATATTTGTTCCGACGGCGTCACGTTTACGTGCCCGGACCGCACGATGTCGACGGTCCTGGTCGAGATGAACGGCGACAGGATTCCCGATCTTTATGCGGCTGTGGATGTCGGAGGCAACTACTACGGGCGATCCGTTCCGGGGCAGCAACACGTGTATTCCCTGCCCGATTCGGGGGGGGCGGGCTACGGCCAGGACATGGGCG
>JBHHVM010000300.1:0-4798 GCA_046754265.1 Phycisphaerae bacterium | reverse complement strand
ATACAGATCCAACCGCCCGTCGCGATCGAAGTCGAAGAACGTCGCTCCGACGCTGAAGCTCGCGTCGTCCACACCGGCCGCCCTGGCCACGTCTGTAAACGTGCCGTCACCGTTATTGCGGTACAAAGAATTGGGGCCATAGTTTGTCACATACAGGTCGGTGTCACCGTCGCCGTCATAGTCTGCTGCGGTGATTCCCATCCCGTAGGCAGCCCGGGCCAATCCCGCCTGAACGGTGACATCTTCAAACGTCCCGTCACCCCGGTTGCGGTAGAGACGATCGGTGGCCTGGGCCAATCTTTTCCGCCTGGCTGGATCCAATCGCGAGTCGGACAGCCCATCGAGCCATCGGCCGCTCACCAAATAGACGTCCAGCCAGCCGTCGCCGTTGTAGTCCAAGAACCCGCAGCCAACCCCGGCCGACTCCACGATGTTGGTCATGTCGTCGTCCCCGAGGGTCTCCACAAAATCGATGCCCGCCGCCGCAGTGACATCGGTCAGCAGCACCAGTCCTTTGTTTGTGGATTCACCGCCCAGTGCAGCAGCCACCGGAGCAGCCAACAGCAGGACCGCCATTCGCAACGGTGTCCACGCGGAGCCGACGATTGGCCTGGTCGCCCGGCAGGTCCGGTCCGGTTCGCCTAAGCTGATTCGCCTATTCCCCACGTGCCGTCCCCAGAATCATGCCTGCCGAAGACGGCGCCGATTCGTGACCATTCGGCACGGCGCCGTTCTTGCCCACCATCGGTTGAATGGCCCGGCGAAACGAAACCGTCTCCCATCCCCGCGGGTCCGTCAGATCGACGGGCGCTTGCCGCGTGGCTTCCGGCACCCTGTTAACCGGGGCCCGCTCTCGATCCTCGTGGCAGCCGATGCACACCCGCCGTTCATTGGGCCTAACCCAGAACCAGGCTCGTTCGTTGATAAGGCTATAACCGTCCCCGCCCACGAGCTGAATGCGCAACGGCCGATCCGCCGGCACCTTCAGATAAACCGACCCGTCAGCCGCCGGTGGAACTTCCCCAAGAATCCGCGTCGCCAGGCCACCGGAGGTCGCATCGCGATCACCCGGTTCCACGTACCCCCTGCGTTTCGGTGCCGACGTCGGATGCCAACCCTCCGGGTGACGTCGCGGCGACCCAGCCAGCACGCGGACCGACGCCACCTGGCCTTGGCTCAGCCCCTGCACGTCCCCACGGTTGCTGTCGTAGCAGTTCAGAATGGCCAGGTACCCATACGGTGTCTCCGGCACGACCGTACTGATCCGCAGTTCGGGGCGTGCCCTGGCCCCTCCGACTGCCGGGCTTAACTCGTGATAATCCGGATCGTCATACAGCAGTCTGACTTGGCCCGCCTGGTAAACGTACAAGCCAAACGTGGCCGCCTTGTCGGCCGCGGGCCTGGCCGACAGCACCAAACCGCCACCCGGCAGGGATGCCGCGTCGCTGACTTCGTAGGGTTGTTCCGTCCGCAGCGGTGCATAGGGTCCGAAAGGATCGTTCAACGATGTGAACACCAACTCCCCGGCGCCGAACTCCGCGAATTGTTCCGACTGCACAAAGGCGACGCGATCGCCGTTGAATACAACCCCACCCCGCTTGAGCCACGGACCGCGATGATTGCCCGTCAGCGGGAAGACGCCGGTCCCGTCCGAATTCACCAGCATCAAGGCGACCACACCGAAAGGCCAAGCCCGATCTCCCACGTGTTGCCATGAGGAGTACAGCACCCGTCCATCCGGCAGGACCGTCGGGGCAAAATCGCTGCTGGGATTGAACGTGATTCGGTGCGGTGCGTTGGTGCCGGGTTCCGATGCGTAAAGCGAGAGGGAGAATCTCCCGCCGTGTTCTTCGTATTCCTGCGGCAACAGCGATGCGAAGACAACGCCGCCATTCCCCAGGTAAGCCGGATCAACACAGTCCGCTCCGCAGACGACGATTTGCCGCGGCTCCAACCCCGGAATCAGGACTTCCCAGATTTGCAGCGGGTCTTCGGATCGACGTTGGCCGGCAAAGACCAATCGACGACCATCGTGATCGAAAGCTGGGTCCGTGGCACATGCAAATTCTGCCGCGATCACCCGTGCGGTTTTGGTCACATTGTCCAACTCAGCGATGACAAGGCGTGTCCCGACAAGATATCGACCAGCCAGGAGCGATTGACCCAGCACCGTTCCCGCGGGGCTTGCGGCGGTCCGCGAGACCTGCGCAAAGGCGATGGTCTGGCCGTCCGCTTGACGGGCGGGGCAGAGTAGCGCGCCGCCCGGCAGCGCCCAAAGGCTCAGCGCGACCACGGCGGCTCCGGCGTTGGGATGTCCCGGTCTCACAGAGTTTCCCCTCCAGCCGCCGCCAGTGTTCGTCCAAACAGCCGGCGGGCCTGAATGCTCTGCGGTAGACGCTCCAGCCACGACGGCGTGGACCTCACGCCGGGCCACGGCGTCAAGAGCCCTCAACAGGTTAGCCAGTTAATTAAGTTGCTTAAAGGATAGCGAGGCGGCCGGGTCTTGTCAAGCGACTCCGAGGCTTCAGGGGCCCTGTGTGCCAGCCTGATGGGTTATGGGCCCGCATCCTTTCTTTTGGCTCGGTGGGATCGGTGTTTCTCGCCCTTGTGCCGAGGGTCCGGCCGCGATAATTTCGGCCCGGCGGCTCGTCCCGCCAGTTGCACGGACCTACGGGTCGTCGACGGCCCCAGGTTCACCCTCCCAGTGGCTTGAAGGCGGCAGCTTGATGATTAGGAGTAACGCGATCGCTGCCGTTGTCCTGGTACTGCTGGGATCGGAGACGTCCGCGGGCGACGGGCCTCTATTTGCCGTCCGCACGGACGTGAACGGCATCCACTATCGCAACATCTGTGGCGGGCCGACGCAGCGACCCATTCTGGAGCAGAATGGACAAGGTGTCGGCATCATCGATTACGACAATGACGGACGGGCTGACATCTTCGTTCCCAACGGCTCTACTGAATCGAGGTGGCGGCAGGGCCGAAACCCCGGCTGTCGGCTGTTTCGTAATGTGGGAGGGTGGAGGTTCCAGGACGTCACGGAGGCGGCCGGTGTGCGCGGCAACGCTTGGTCGTGCGGGGTGGCGATTGCCGACTATGACGCCGACGGAGATTTCGACATCTACGTCCTGAACTGGGGGCCCAATGTGCTGTACCGCAATCACGGTGACGGCACGTTCAGCAACGTCACCGATTCAGCCGGCGTCGGCGACCCCCGGTGGAGTTCGTCGGCTGCCTTCGCCGACATGAACGGCGACGGCCTGTTGGATCTTTATGTCTCCAACTATGTCGACTTTAGTTACGACGCCTATCCAACGTCAGAACTTGATGGCAGGCCATGCCTTTATCGCAACATCGAAACGGGTTGCGGACCCTGGCGCTACCCGGGCCAGCCGGACACGCTTTACCTCAATCGTGGCGACGGCCGGTTTGAAAATGCGTCGAAGCGCGCCGGACTCGATTGCACTCGGGGTTTTCGCGGCTTTGGCCTGGTGGCGGCCGACCTGGATGGCGACCATGACGTCGATATCTACGTCGGCTGCGATGTCATGCCCAACCTGTATTTGGAAAACCAGGGGCAAGCCCTCTTCGTCTCGGTGGGTTCACAAAAGGGCGGCGCGTTGAACTTGGCTGGGCGGCATGAGTCCGGGATGGGCGTGGCCGCGGCCGATTGGGGCGGCGACGGATCGCTGGATCTGATGGTCACCAATTTTTCGGGCGAAAAAAACACGTTCTACCGCAACCATGCCGGTTACCTCGTTGATGATAGCGCCGCCATAGGCTTCGACCGTCACCGGGCCGAGATGGGTTGGGGGATTTGCGTACAGGATTTCAACCAGGACGGGCGCCTCGATGCCTTCGTGGCCAATGGGCACATTTATCCTCAAGTCGAAAAACTTGGAGACCCCGACGACCGCTACGCCCAGCCGCCGCGCTTGTACCTTGGTACGGGCCAAGGAACGTTGCAGGAGGTTCCACGCCAAGAAGCGTTTGGGAGGGCCGCGGCGTTTGGCCTTCGCGGATGCGCCGCAGCCGATCTGGATCAGGACGGAGATCTTGACCTGGTGGCCGTCCAGCACAACGGACCGCTGTTATTTTTTGAGAACTTGAGCAACCGCCCATCGCTGGCCCTGGATCTTGTGGATCAGCACGGCGGCCGATCGCCCATCGGCGCACAGATCGCCGTTGACGGAGGCCGCACCTATTGGCTACTGCCCAACCAGGGCTATCAATCCAGCAGTGACCACCGAATACATGTTGCCCTAACGCCAGGTGCCAAGATCATGGCACTCAAGGTGCTCTGGCCCGACGGCCGGCGCAGTCAGCACGTCATCCCGGCGCGCCGGTCGGTGGTTCGTTTGGATCAGCCGCCAGGGCAGGCACGCCCGCGTGCGCCGCTTCATGCGGAGTGATCGGGCTGATTGCGGCCCGGCTCGACACCGCCCGCGATCCGCCAGGCAAGCGATCGGACAGCGTACAGGCGACAATATCAGGCGTTCACCGTTTGGGTGTCTTGCGAACCGGCCGTTTTGAGTGCGACGCTTCGTGGTGTTGGAGGAACAGGCAATTCGCATCACCCCCGAGCAGGACGCAGCTCTCGTCGGCGTGAGCCCCGCACCGCAAACAAAACTGCTTGAATGTGCGATCCGCCCGGGCCACGGCGTTGGCGATCTCTCGCAAGGTCTTGATCCAGACCTCGACATTCGCCTTGTCTGAGAGTCGAATGGCCGTGCGAAGCAGATGACGCTGTTCACGGCGAAGGGCCTGGAACTTGCCTTTGCCATCCCCGGTCAACTTG